>NZ_RCVK01000262.1:0-13168 GCF_003667485.1 Micromonospora sp. BL1 | reverse complement strand
GGTCGAGGCGTACCCGGCGCAACCCGGCGGCGAACGCGGACAGTGCCTTCTCCTCGGCGGCCGGGTCGGGGAGCGCCAGCAGCGCGCCCACGGCCTGGTCGTCGAGCGGGCTGGTCAGCGCGGTGAGCTTGGCGTCCCGGACGGCCTGGCTGACCGCCTCGGCGAGGTCGCGCAGCCGGGCCGGGCCGGCTTCCGGGCCTTCGGCGTCGGTGTCGCGGCGCCCGCCGCGCCGGGCGGGGGCGGGCTCGTCGTCGGGGGTGCCCGCGTCGCCGGCGGGCTCGTCGGCGCGGTGCCGGACCACGACGCCGACCAGGTGCCGGCGGTCCAGGACGACGCCGAGCGCCTTGGCGCGCAGCGCCACCTCGTCCACCGGGCGGGAGTGGTCGATCAGCGCGGTCAGCAGCGTGCGGTGGATCTGCCGTTCCAGGCCCTCGGCGTCGCGGCGGATCAGCCGGCCCAGGGCCAGCGTGGAGGCGGCCCGTTCGATCAGGATGGTGAGCCGGGTCGGCGGGGTGGACTCGGTCGCCGGCCAGCGCAGCAGCAGCCGTCCCCAGTCCTGGCCCCGCGCGCCGACGGTGGTGACGAGCCAGCCGCTGTCCGGGTCGTACGCGGTGCGCCCGGGCGGGCGGATCTGCCGCGAGTGCCGTTCCCAGCCGTCCAGCAGCAGTTCGGCGTTCTCCCCCGCCGGGTCGTACGCGAGCACCTGCCGGGACAGGTTCTCCAGCACCATCGGGCAGCCGGCCAGTTCGGCGGCCTGCCGCAGCACCTCAGCCGGTTCGGCGCCGTCGACCGACAGTTCGGTGAACCGCTGGTGGATCTCCTCGGTGGCGCGCAGCTCGGTGAGCTGGGCGTCCACGATCAGCGCGTGCACCGCCTCGGTGATCCGGACGAACGGGGTGCCCCGGCGCAGCTCGATCAGGGGCAGGCCGCGGCGTTCGGCGGCGGCGGCCATCACCCGGGGCACTCCGCTGACGTAGCGGCGGCCCAGCTCGACGGCCAGCCCGGAGACGCCGACGTCGGCCAGGGCGCCGATGAACTCGCGGAGCCCGGCGTCGTCGCCCGGCAGTCCGATCCCGGTGGTGAGGACCAGTTCCCCGCCGCCGAGCAGGGTGGCGATGTCCGGCACCTCGGCGATGTGCACCCACCGCACCGGCCGGTCCAGCCCGGCGGTCCCGGCGACCAGGCGCGGCGCGCCGTTGCGCACGGGCACCAGGTCCAGCACCTCACGCACGGTAGGGAACACGGGCGACACGCTACCCTGCGTCACCACCGTTGCCGAAAGCCACACCGCCCGCCAGCCCGCCGAGAAGGCGGGGACCGGCGGGCGGGCAGACGGGACGAGCCGTGGCGATCAGTCGACGCCGAACTCCATCGCGGCCCGGTCGAGCGCCTCGTCCTCGGCGGTGGGCACGCCCCGGGACGCGATGGCCTCCGCGCCGCCCTGCGGCATGGCGCCGATCAGCCCGGTCGAGGCAGCCTGGGCGGCGCCGACGATCCGCTGCGGGGTGCCGCCGCCGACCATGCCGACGGAGGCGTACTGCTCCAGCTTGGCCCGGGAGTCGGCGATGTCGAGGTTGCGCATGGTGAGCTGGCCGATCCGGTCGGCCGGGCCGAACGCCGAGTCCTGGGTGCGCTCCATCGACAGCTTGTCCGGGTGGTAGCTGAACGCCGGACCGGTGGTGTCCAGGATCGAGTAGTCCTCGCCCCGGCGCAGCCGCAGCGTCACCTCGCCGGTGACCGCCGTGCCGACCCAGCGCTGCAGCGACTCGCGCAGCATCAGCGCCTGCGGGTCCAGCCAGCGGCCCTCGTACATGAGGCGGCCGAGGCGGCGGCCCTCGTTGTGGTAGTTGGCGAGCGTGTCCTCGTTGTGGATGGCGTTGACGAGCCGCTCGTAGGCGGCGTGCAGCAGCGCCATGCCGGGGGCCTCGTAGATGCCCCGGCTCTTGGCCTCGATGATCCGGTTCTCGATCTGGTCGGACATGCCCAGGCCGTGCCGGCCGCCGATGGCGTTGGCCTCCAGCACCAGGTCGACGGCGCTGCCGAACTCCTTGCCGTTGATCGTCACCGGGCGGCCCTGGTCGAAGCCGATGGTGACGTCCTCGGTGGGGATCTCCACGGACGGGTCCCAGAACTTGACCCCCATGATCGGCTCGACCGTCTCGATGCCGGTGTCCAGGTGTTCGAGCGTCTTGGCCTCGTGGGTGGCGCCCCAGATGTTGGCGTCGGTGGAGTACGCCTTCTCGGTGCTGTCCCGGTAGGGCAGGCCGCGCTCCAGCAGCCACTCCGACATCTCGGTGCGGCCGCCCAGCTCGGTGACGAAGTCGGTGTCCAGCCACGGCTTGTAGATCCGCAGCTGCGGGTTCGCCAGCAGGCCGTACCGGTAGAACCGCTCGATGTCGTTGCCCTTGAACGTCGAGCCGTCGCCCCAGATCTGCACGTCGTCGGCGATCATCGCCCGGACCAGCAGCGTGCCGGTCACGGCGCGGCCCAGCGGCGTGGTGTTGAAGTAGGCCCGCCCGCCGGAGCGGATGTGGAAGGCACCGCAGGTCAGCGCCGCCAGCCCTTCCTCGACCAGCGCGGCGCGGCAGTCGACGAGCCGGGCGACCTCGGCGCCGTAGGTGTGGGCGCGGCCGGGCACCGAGGCGATGTCGGGCTCGTCGTACTGGCCGATGTCAGCGGTGTAGGCGCAGGGGACGGCGCCCTTGTCGCGCATCCACGCGACGGCTACCGAGGTGTCGAGGCCGCCGGAGAAGGCGATGCCGACACGTTCGCCGATGGGCAGGGAGGTGAGAACCTTGGACACAAGGAAGATTATGCACGGCGTCGCATGGTCATGCAAGCTGGTCGAGGGAGCCGGTCCTCAGAGCGCGTCCTCCCGCCCCAGCTCCCAGAACGCCACCGCCGCGGCGGCGGCCACGTTCAGCGAGTCCACGCCGCGCCGCATCGGGATCACCACCCGCACGTCGCTGGCCGCCTGCGCCGCCGCGGTCAGGCCCGGCCCCTCGGCCCCGAGCAGCAACGCCGCCCGCTCGCGCTGCGCCGGGGTCAGCCGCTGCATCGGTACGGCATCCGGCGCGGGTGTCATCGCGAGCACCGTGAAACCGGCCGCCCGGACCTGGTCCAGCCCGTCGGGCCAGCGGTCGAGCCTGGCGTACGGCACCGCGAACACCTCGCCCATGCTGACCCGTACGCTGCGCCGGTAGAGCGGGTCCGCGCAGGTGGGAGACAGCAGCACCGCGTCGACGCCGAGCGCGGCAGCGCCCCGGAAGATCGCACCCAGGTTCGTGTGGTTGTTGACGTCCTCCAGGATCACCACCCGCCGGGCGGCGGCCAGCACCTCGTCGGCCGGGCGCAGCGGCTTGCGGTGGAACGACGCGAGCACGCCGCGGTGCACGTGGAAGCCGGTGGCGCGCTGGAGCACGTCCGGCGTGGCCGCGTACACCGGCGCGTCACCGGTGTCCAGGTCGGCGAGCTGGTCGACCCGCTTGGCGTCGACCAGGTACGACCGGGCCGGGTAGCCGGCCCGCAGCGCCCGCCGCAGCACCAGCTCCCCCTCGGCGATGAACAGCCCGTGCGGGGGTTCCCAGCGGGTACGCAGCTCCACGTCGGTGAGCGCGCGGTAGTCGGCGATCCGGTCGTCGTCGGGGTCGGTGATCTCGTGGACGGGCACCAGGCGATTCTGCCCGGCCCGCCCGGCCGCTCCGGCGCGGGCCGGGTTTCCGTCGTCCCGGGCGGGGAACGGAGCCGGAAGGCCGACGGTGACGGAGGGACCAGGATGGGCGCGGATCACGACGGCAACCTCCCCCGCGACGCCACAGTCGCCGACTACCTGGTGGCCCGGCTCGCCGAGTGGGGCGTGCACCGCTACTACGGCTACCCGGGCGACGGGATCAACGGCATGACCTCGGCGCTGCAACGCGCCGAGGGCCGCGCCCGGTTCATCCAGGTCCGGCACGAGGAGACCGCCGGTTTCGCGGCCGGCGCGCACGTCAAGTACGGCGGCGGACCGCTCGGCTGCGTGGTGGTGACCAGCGGTCCGGGCGCGATCCACGCCCTCAACGGCCTCTACGACGCCAAGCTCGACCACCAGCCGGTGGTGGCGCTGCTCGGGCACACCGCGCTGCCCGCCGAGGGCGGCGGCTACTACCAGGAGGTGGACCTGCTCTCGCTCTACAAGGACGTGGCGTCGGCCTTCCTGGCCCAGCTCGACGACCCGTCGCAGGCCCGGCACCTGGTGGACCGCGCCTGCCGCACGGCACTGGCCCGGCGTACGGTGACCGCCCTGGTCCTGCCCTCCGACGTGCAGGACCTGCCGGCGGTGCCGCACCCGCCGCATGCCCACGGCTACTACCACACCAGCGCCGTGCCGAGCAGCACGCCGACCGTGCCGCCGGAGGCCGACGTGCGCCGCGCCGCCGAGGTGCTGCGCGGCGGTGAGCGGGTGGCGATGCTGGTCGGGCAGGGCGCGCTGGGCGCCGAGGACGAGGTACGCCGGATCGCCGACCGGCTCGGCGCCGGGGTCGCCACCGCGCTGCTCGGCTTCACCGCCGTCGACCACCGGCAGCCCTGGGTGACGGGCGCGATCGGCCTGCTCGGCAGCCGCCCGAGCTGGCAGCTCATGCGCGAGTGCGACCGGCTGCTGATCGTCGGCAGCCAGATGCCGTACTCGGAGTTCTACCCGCCGGAGGGCCAGGCGCGGGCGGTGCAGATCGACATCGACGGCACCCGGATGGGGTTGCGCTACCCGACCGAGGTGAACCTGACCGGCGACGCCGGGCCGACGCTGCGCGCCCTGCTCAAGGAGCTGGGCCCGGGGCCGGGCCCGACCGCCTGGCGGGCCACCCTCGCCGACGCCACCGGCAAGTGGCGGGCCTCGCAACGCGAGGTCGCCGCCCAGCCCGCCGACCCGGTCAACCCGCAGTCGCTGTTCGCCACGCTCGACGACGCGCTACCGGACGACGCCATGCTCGCCGTGGACTGCGGCACCGCCACCGCCTGGTACGCCCGGCACGTGCGGGTCCGCCCCGGCATGCTGGCCAGCCTCTCCGGCACGCTGCTCTCGATGGGCGGCGGGATGCCGTACGCGCTGGCGGCGAAGTTCGCCCACCCGGACCGCCCGGTGATCGCGCTGCTCGGCGACGGGGCGATGCAGATGAACGGCGTCAACGAGCTGATCACGGTGGCGAAGTACTGGCGGGAGTGGGCCGACCCCCGGTTCGTCGTGCTGGTGCTCAACAACCGGGACCTCGCGTTCGTCAGCTGGGAACAGCGGTCCGGTGAGGGCACGCCGATGTTCCCGGACAGCCAGGATCTGCCGGACGTGGCGTACCACAGGTGGGCGGAGGTGCTGGGCCTCGGCGGCGAGCTGGTCGACTCCCCCGCCCGGGTGGACGGCCTGTGGCAGCGGGTGCTCGACGCGGACCGGCCGGCAGTGGTCAACGCGGTGGTGGACCCGGCAGAGCTGATGCTGCCGCCGCACTTCACCGCCGAGCAGGCCCGCAAGACCGCCGCGGCGGTGCTGCGCGGGGACAGCGACCGGGCCGGCATCGTGCGGCGCGGCGTGCCGGCCGCGCTCGCCACGTACCGGCCCCGCCGCCGGGGCCGCTGAGGCGTCAGGCCCGCGCGTAGCGCAGCAGCACCGACCGCCCGTCGAAGGTGCGCGTCTCGACCAGCCGCAGGTGCTGGCGGGCCAGGTCGGGCAGCACCTGCCGCCCGCCGCCGAGCACCACCGGATGCACGATCACCTCGTAGGTGTCGACGAGCCCGAGCGCGGCCAGCGCCGTCGCCGCGCCGGTGCCGCCGGTGACCAGCAGGTCGCCGGGGAACCGCTCGCGAACCTCGGCGAACTCCTTCGCCAGGTCGCCGCCGCCGACCACCACGGCGCCGTGGGAGGCCTCGGCGAGCGTCCGCGAGACCACGATCTTCGGGGTACGCCGCCAGATCGGCGCGAACGCCAGGTCGTGCGGGTGGTCGGAGATCGACTCGACCTGCGGCCAGTAGGAGGACATCATCTCCCACACCCGCCGCCCGTAGACGAAGGCGGCGGCCCGCTCGGCCAACCCGATCGAGTACGCGGACAGCTCCTCCCCCATCTCCGGCCAGTCGAACTCGCCGCTCGGCCCCTCGATGAAGCCGTCGACCGACGTGTGCACCCCGTAGACGACAGTGCCCATGATGTGTTCCTCCGCGTCGCACGGCGCCCCCGGAACGGGCGCGCTCGCCGGTGGGTCGGAGCCGGCCGGGCGGATCCGACAACCCGGCGTCGTCGATTTCCGGCTAGCCTCCCGGCGTGGCCCGCCCCGTGATGATCGCACTGATCGGTGTCGACGGTTCCGGCAAGACGACCCAGGCCAGGGCACTCGCGGCGCGGCTGCGCGAGCGGGGTGTCCCGGCGCGGTACTTCGAGAACGCCGGTGGCCGGCCGCTGTGGAACCGGCTGGCCCGGGCGTTCGGCCGCGCCGACGGGGTGGCGCTGTTCGGCCGTACCCTCTATCCGGCGCTGGAGGCGACGGTGCGCGCGGCGGCGATGGCCCGGACCGTCGCGGTGGCCCGCCTGACCGGACGGGTGGCGGTGCTGGACCGGTGGACCTGGTGCCAGGACGTGATCATGGCGGCCAGGGGCGACCGGGGACGGCGCGTGGTGCGCGCCGCGTACGCGGTCTTCCCGCGGCCGGCGGTGGTGTGCTTCCTCGCCACCTCCCCCGAGGTGGCGCGGCTGCGGGTGGCCGCGCGGGGCATCGACACCGAGGAACCGGCGCACCTGCGGGCGCTGGACGCCGCCTACCGGGCGCTGCCCGACTTCGGCACGTTCACGGTGCTCGACGGCGACCGCGTCCCGGCGGAGGTGGCCGCCGCCCTGGACGCCGCGCTCGACGCCGCGCTGACGACCCGGGCGACCACCCCGCCTCCACCGGGCGCGTGAGGCGGGCCCGGCTCAGCCCCGCTCGCGCAGCCAGCGGAGCACGTCGGAGGGCAGCTCGCGGTCCTCGCGGTCCTCGCGCTGCTCGCGGCGGTCCGGCTCGGTCCGGCGGGGCGGCTGCGGGCGCTGCGGGTCGCCGACCAGCGCCCGGCTCGGCGCGGTGAAGCCGGCCACCGGCTTGCCGGTGAGCGCGGTCTTGATGGTCCGGGCCACCGCGTCGATCACCTTCGCCTGCACGGCGGAGCCGACCAGGTCGGTGGCGTCGTCCGGGTTGGCGGCGATGCCGGCCACCGCGACCTGCGGGGTGTACCCGACGAACGTCTCGGTGGCGTTGCGCTCCGAGCTGCCGGTCTTGCCGGCCACCGGGCGGCCGACGATCGAGTCGACGGCGGTGGCGGTGCCGCCGTTGCACTGCCCGAACGCGGACTGCTGGCCGACCGGGCACCGGGCCGCGTCGGTGGCGGCGCGGGCCACGTCCGGTTCGAGCACCCGCTTGCAGGACGGCTGCGCCACGTCGACGGGGTCGCCGTCGGGCGCGGTCACCGAGACCACCGGCAGCGGCGTGCAGTACGTGCCCTCGGCGGCCACCGTGGCGTACGCGTTCGCCAGGTCCAGCGGGGTGGTGGCGGCCACGCCGAGCGTGAACGCGCCCCAGTCGGCGGCGTTGTCGCGGGCGAACGCGGCGTCGGAGTCGGCGCGGAAGGTGATGCCGAGGCGCTGGGCCATCTCCACCACCTTGTCCTCGCCGACCTGCTCGGCCAGCCAGACGAAGTACGTGTTGACGGACCGGCCGAAGCCGTCCCACATCATCCGGTAGCCGTCCATCCACTGCGGGTTGGCGTTCGCCGGGCACCACGTGCCGTCGCAGTTGCCCTCGTCGTCCGAGGCGTACCGGGTGGGCAGCCGGCTCGGGGCGTCGAAGCCGGTGGACAGCGGCTTGCCGGCCTCCAGCGCGGCCAGCATGGTGAACATCTTGAACGTCGAGCCGGCCTGGTAGCCGTCGACGCTGGCGCCGCCGGAGATCAGCGGGTTGACCGTGTTCGGGTGGTTGGCCTGCCCGTCCGGGTTGGCGTCGAGGCTGTAGTGCCGGTTCACCGCCATCGCGAGGACCCGGCCGGTGCCGGGCTCGACCGCCGCGATCGGCAGCGCCCGCTTGTTGCCGTACCCGTAGACCTTGGTGGCCTGCTCCTGCGCGGTCTCCTGGATCTTCGGGTCAAGCGTGGTGACGACGCGGTAGCCGCCCCGGCGCAGCGCCTGCTCGCGCTCCTCGGGGGTGCTGCCGAAGGCCGGCTGGGTGACCCACCAGCGGCGCAGGTAGTCGCAGAAGAAGCCCCAGTCGTCGTGGCCCTGGGCGGTGGCGGTGCAGCCGTTGGGCTGGGCGGTCGGGCGCAGCTTCAGCGGCTCGGCCTTCGCGGCGGCGGCCTGCTGCGCGGTGATCGCGCCGGTCTCAGCCATCGCGTCGAGCACGTACCCGCGCCGGGTCAGCGCCTGGTCCTTGTCGCCGTCGATCGGGCTGTACGCGTCGGGCGACTGCACCAGGCCGGCGAGCAGCGACGCCTCGCCCAGCGTCAGGTCGGCCGGTGCCTTGCCGAAGTAGCGCTGGCTCGCGGCGGCGACGCCGTACGCGCCGGAGCCGAAGTACGCGATGTTGAGGTAGCGGTTGAGGATCTCGTCCTTGGACAGCGACTGCTCCAGCGCGTTGGCGTACCGGATCTCCTGGAGCTTGCGCCCGACTGTCTGCTCGGTGGCGGCCTGCCGCTCCTCCGGGGTGCGGTTCGGGTCGGTCTTGAGCACGTTGCGGACGTACTGCATGGTCAGCGTGGAGCCGCCCTGCTCGGTGCCGCCGCCCTTGACGTTCGCCACCAGCGCGCGGGCGATGCCGCGCAGGTCCGCGCCGCCGTGCGAGTAGAACCGCCGGTCCTCGGCCGCGATGATCGCCTGCCGCATCACCGGGGCGATCTCGTCCAGCGACACGTCGGTGCGGTTCACGTCGTAGAACGTGGTGATCAGCGTCTTGCCGTCGTTGGCGTAGAGGTAGGAACGCTGCGGCTGCACCGGGGTGCGCAGCGCGTCGGGCAGGTCCGCGTACGCGCCGAGCGCCGCCCGGGCGGCGAACCCGCCGAGCAGTCCGCCGGGAAGCGCGGCGACCGCGAGGACGAGCCCGGCGAGCAGGCCGGCCAGCAGCACGGTGAACAGCCGCGACAGCGGCGACCTGGGAGACGGCATGGACGCAAGGATTGCCACGAAAGCCGCCTACCGGCCACCTCGCCAGGCAACTGTCAGTTACTTCACGGCGACCGCCCAGCCGAGAAACGGTCAGCCCGCCCCGAGTGGGCCCTTCGGTGACGCGGGCGGCACCGGTGCGGCGGCGACGCTGGCCGCCGCGGCGTCCCGGGCGATCGTCTCGGGCACCAGGCGGCCGCTGCGGTAGCCGATGCCGATGCCGGCGACCAGCACGAAGATCGCACCGAACGTCTGGAGCGAGCCGATCAGCGCGCCGCCCAGCCCGAGCAGCGGGGCGGCGATCATCAGCATGGTCCCGTCGCCGTAGGAGAACATCCCGGACCGGGCGACCGACCAGCCGGTCAGGAACCAGCCCACGCTGTAGAGGGTGGCGCCGAACAGCACGATGCCGCGCGCGGTCACGCCGAACACCGGTGTCTGCTCGGCCAGCCCGGCGAACGGCAGCATCAGCACCATCCCGCCGATGCTCGCGAGCAGCCCGGCCAGCGCGACGCGGCGGCAGCGGGTGGCGGCGAGCAGGCCGGTGAGCGCGAGCAGGGCGAGCAGCCCCAGCCACACCGCTGCGACCCAGCCGACCAGGTAGAGCGCCCGGCCGTCGGCCGGGTACGGGTCGTTGCCCACGCCGCCGTCGCTGGCCATCGCCACCAGGCCGTAGAGGACCGCGTACGCCGGCAGCAGCCAGACCGCCGCGCGGGCGAACCGGCGGATCGACCAGGCCCAGGTCGCGTCGGTGGCCGGCGCCCCGGGGCCGGGTTCGGAGACGAACGGCAGGACCCCGAAACCCCCTCCGGTACGCCGGGAGCCGATCGGCCCGGCGGGGTCGTGCGCGCCGGGGACCGGGGTACGGGAGAACAGCCGGTTCGCCGGGTCCTTCATACGTCACCTCGTTCGCGCCGTGGCCCGGGACGCGCAACGGCGCTCCGGCCCTGCTCACCACCCGTCCTCAAGACCGATGGTGGCAGCCGCCGG
Organism: Micromonospora sp. BL1; assembly: GCF_003667485.1. Taxonomy (NCBI): domain Bacteria; kingdom Bacillati; phylum Actinomycetota; class Actinomycetes; order Micromonosporales; family Micromonosporaceae; genus Micromonospora; species Micromonospora sp. BL1. The sequence goes on along the minus strand of NZ_RCVK01000262.1, from coordinate 3,036 downwards.
AGCGCCGTATGAGGGATTCTCGGATTTGCCGGTCAGCCCCGCTCGCGCTGGTCCGCCGGGTCGTTCACCAGGCTCGCCGGCGACACCGGCTCCGGCGCGGGCAGACCCTTCGGGTTGTTGCCGCCGGTGGCCTGCGCCTCGGCCACGCGTACCTCGTCGTGGATCTCCTGGGCCGCGATGGCCGCGGCCTCGGCGGCCTCGGCGGCCTCCCGCTCGACCTCGCCGGCGCTCTTGGCGGCTTCCGGCGACGGCTGGTCGCCGACCATGTTGGCCAGACCGCCCAGCGCGCCACCCATGCCCTCCAGGGCCTTGGTCAGCTCGGTCGGCACGATCCAGACCTTGTTCGCAGTGCCGTTGGCGATCTGCGGCAGCGCCTGGAGGTACTGGTAGGCCAGCACCTTCTGGCTCGGGTTGGCGGTGTGGATCGCGTCGAAGACGGTACGGATCGCCTTGGCCTGACCCTCCGCCTGGAGGATCCGGGCCTGCCGGTCACCGTCGGCGCGCAGCACCGCGGCCTGCTTCTCACCCTCGGCGGTGAGGATCTGCGACTGCTTGTGCCCCTCGGCGTTGAGGATCGCGGCGCGGCGGTCCCGCTCGGCGCGCATCTGCTTCTCCATCGAGTCGCGGATGCTCGGCGGCGGCTCGATCGCCTTGATCTCGACCCGGGTCACCTTGATGCCCCAGCGGCCGGTGGTCTCGTCCAGCACGCCGGACAGGTGCCGGTTGATCTCCTCGCGGCTGGTCAGCGCGCGCTCCAGGTCGAGCGAGCCGATCACGTTACGCAGCGTGGTGACGGTGAGCTGCTCGATGGCCTGGAGGAAGTTGGAGATCTCGTAGGTGGCGCGAACCGAGTCGACCACCTTGAAGTAGAGAACCGTGTCGATCGAGACGACCAGGTTGTCGGAGGTGATCACCGGCTGGGGCGGGAAGCTGACCACCTGCTCGCGCATGTCGACCTTGGTACGCACCGCGTCGACGAACGGCACCAGCAGGTTGAGGCCCGGGTTCAGCGTGCGCTTGTACCGGCCGAGCCGCTCCACCACGTCCTGACGCTGCTGCGGCACGATCCGTACCGCCTTGAACAGCGTCACCACACCGATCAACGCCACCGCGATCATCAGGATCGCAAGAAACTCCATACCGTTCACCTTTTCGCTTCGGGCAGCTCGCCCGGGGTGGAAATGTCGTCCTGCCATACCAGGGCGGTAGCGCCCCGGACCTTGATCACCTGCACCCGCTCACCCTCGGCGTACGTGCGCGTCGCGTCGTACGAGCGGGCCGTCCACAGCTCACCATCGATCTTGACCATGCCCCGGTCGGCGTCGACCGGCTCCAGGACCACAGCGGTGGCCCCCTCCAGCGCCTCGACCCCGAACGGCTGCTCCCCGGTCTCCAGCGCCGGCCGGGCGTGCCGCCGGACCACCGGACGGACCACCGCCACCGACAGCGCCGACACCACCGCGAAGATCACCGCCTGGAGCGCCACCGGCGCACCGAGCGCCGCGGCGCCGGCAGCGGCGAACGCCCCGACCCCGAACATGATCAGGAAGAGCGTCGTCGTGAAGATCTCGGCGACCGCTAATGCCACACCCAGAACGATCCAGAAGACGGCGTCCACGAGAACAATCCTGACACGTCAACGCACGTGTCATCGAACTGTCATGATCGCTAGGCTCGGCACGGCGTACCGCACCCCCGGCCGACGAGGAGGACGACATGTCCCTGCTGCCCGAGACCGCGCGTCAGGTGGACCTGCTGGTCGCCCGGGCCCAGGCCGAAGGACGAGGCCCCTCGCTCGCGCTCGGCGTGGTCCGCGACGGCCGGCTGGCGCACCTGGCGGTCGCCGGTGAGACGCCCCGCCCGGACGGCGACCTGCAGTACCGGGTCGGCTCGATCACCAAGACCATGACCGCGGTGCTGGTGATGCAGCAGCGCGACGCCGGCCGGCTCGCGCTGGACGACCCGCTCGACGCGCACCTGCCCGGCACCCCGGTCGGCTCGGTCACCGTGCGCCGGCTGCTCGGCCACGTCAGCGGCCTGCAACGCGAGCCGGACGGCGAGTGGTGGGAGCGCGCCGGGGGCACGGACCTGGACACCCTGCTGGCCGGACTGACGCCGGACAAGATCGCCCACCCGCCGCACTTCGTCTACCACTACTCGAACCTGGCGTACGGGCTGCTCGGCGGCGTGCTGGAACGGATCACCGGCACGCCGTGGGCGCAGTTGCTGACCGAGCGGCTGCTGGCGCCGCTGGGCATGCGCCGCACCACGTACCACCCCACCGAGCCGTACGCCACCGGCTACGTCGTCCACCCCTGGCACGAGACGCTGCGGGAGGAGCCGCGTACCGACACCGGCGCGATGGCCCCGGCCGGGCAGCTCTGGTCGACGGTCGAGGACCTGGGCCGCTGGGCCGCGTTCCTGGCCGACCCGGACCCGGCGGTGCTCTCCCCCGCGACACTCACCGAGATGTGCGCCCCCATGGTGATCAACGACCTGGACTCGTGGAGCGGCGGGCACGGCCTCGGCGTGGAGCTCTACCGGGTCGGCGACCGGGTGTACGTCGGGCACGGCGGCTCCATGCCCGGGTACGTCGCCGGCCTGGCCGTGCACCGGCCCACCCGCACCGCGGTGGTCAACTTCGCCAACTCGTACGGGCTGCGCGGCCACCACATCGGCGCGCTCGGCCGGGAGGCACTCACGCTGGTGCTGGACGCCGAACCGGCCGCGCCCGCCCCGTGGCGCCCGGCCGACCCGCCCGCCGCCGACGTGGCCGCGCTGACCGGCCGCTGGTGGTGGATGGGCGGCGAGTACGAGTTCCGCGTCGACGCCGTCGGCGACCTGGTCGGCGGTCAGGTGGGCAGGCCGCTGCTCCGGTTCACCCACGAGGGACCGGACCGGTGGCGGGGCCGCTCCGGCTCCCAGGACGGCGAGATCCTCACCGTCATCCGAGACGCTTCCGGCACCCCCGTAGCCCTGGACATAGCCACCTTCGTCCTGACCCGCACCCCCGACGAACTCCCCTGACGCCACCCG
>NZ_RCVK01000329.1:0-13224 GCF_003667485.1 Micromonospora sp. BL1 | reverse complement strand
GTGGGAGATGTCGCGGGCGTGGTCGGCCACCGCGGCGCCGACCACCGTCGCGGTCAGCGGCAGCACCTCCAGGCACCGGCGTACCGCCGCGCCCATCAGCGGGTTCGGCACCCGCATGGACAGCGTGCAGTGCGGCACCCAGCGGCCCGGCCGGTAGTGCTCCACCACCTCGACGCCGGCCCGCGCCAGCCGGTCGTGCACCGCGGCGTGGTGCGCCAGCAGCTCGGGCGTCGGCGCCGGCCCGAGCCAGAGCACCCGCCCGAGGAACTGCCCGGCGTGCTGGAACTCCAGCCGCAGCGGCGCGGCCACGACGGTCCCGGCGAGCGCCTCGGCGACGCGGTGCGGGTCCAGGCGGGGCGCGACCGCCAGCGAGACGTGCGGGCGGTGCCGCTGCGCCAGCAGGGACCGCATGCTCGGCACTCCGTCGGACTCCAGCAGGTCCCACAGCACCCGGATCCGCCGGGTGGCGTCGGTGTCCAGATACAGCTCCAGCGCCGCGACCACGCGATCACCCTAGAGGCGGTGCCCGCGCCGAGGTTTGCCGGGCACGCTGGGCGGTACTGCCCGAGGGGACGGCAGGAAAGCCGAGGGGACGGCAGGAGACGGCAGGGGAGTGAGGGACGCGTGGACTCGACGGACGTGCTGACCGAGGCGTACGGGCGGCTGCCCGATCTGGTCGCCGGGGCGCTCGACGGGCTCGACGCGGCCCAGCTGCGGCGGGCGCCGGCCGACGGGGCGAACCCGGTCGGCTGGCTGGTCTGGCACCTGACCCGGATCCAGGACGACCATGTCGCCGACGTGATGGGCCAGCCGCAGCTCTGGGCCACCGGCGACTGGGCGGCGAAGTGCGGCCTGCGGCCCGACCCCGCCGACACCGGCTTCGGGCACGGCCCGGAGCAGATCGCCGCGGTACGCCCGGAGAGCGGTGAGGTGCTGCTGGACTACCACCGGGCGGTGGTGGACCGGAGCCTGGCGTACCTGCGCGGGCTGCGCCCGGCCGACCTGGACCGGGTGGTGGACGAGAACTGGGATCCGCCGGTCACGCTCGGGGTGCGGCTGGTGAGCGTGCTCGACGACGACTTCCAGCACGTCGGTCAGGCCGCGTACGTGCGCGGGCTCATCCTGGGCTGAGCGCCGCACCGGCCCGGCGCAGCGCGGCGTGCCCGAGCAGGTGACACGCCTGCGCCTCGGGCGAGGTGCCGGGGCGCTCGAAGTCCGGCGCCCCGCTGACGCCCGTCACCCGGCCGTACGCGTCGATGCGCCGGCCGGCGGCGGCCAGCAGGTCCGCTCCCACCTCGTACCAGGACCGGGGCAGCCAGCCGCCGGCCACCCCGGTGAGGGCCGCGTACCCGAGCAGCTGGGCGGTGTTGGCCTCGCGGAACGCGCCCGGCTCGTCCAGCACGTCGGGGAAGAGCCCGTCCGCGCCGCGGTACGCCAGGCAGGCGGTCAGCACCTCCTCCACGTGCCCGGCCAGCTCGGCGCGGAGGGTGCCCGGCCAGTCCGGCGCGAGCCGCAGCGCGCGGGCGATCCCGGCGACCACCCAGCCGTTGCCGGTGCCCCAGGGGCCGGGCCGGTCCAGTTCGCCCCGGTCCTCGTCCCAGCGGGCGGCGTACAGGCCGGTGCGCGTGTCGTACAGCCGTCGCCGGTGCCCCGCGACCTGCGCGGCGGCCGCTTCGGTCCGGCCGGTCAGCGCCAGCAGCGGCACCACCATGTAGATCGTGTCCGCCCACACCTGGCGGCCGTCGAGCAGGTGGAACAGCGTGCCGTCGGCGGCTCTCGGCGCCCGGCGGGTCAGCCAGTCGAGCTGGGCGTCCAGCGCCACGGCGTACCGCCGGTCGCCGGTGCGGCGCGCGGCGTGCCGGACCACCTCGCCGCACGCGGCGCCGTTCACCACGCCCACCGAGCCGGGCGGCTCCCCGAGCCGCCCGTCCGGCCGCTGCCGGGTCACCGCGGCGTCGGCGACCAGCACGGCGGCCTCGTCCAGGCCCAGGTCGAGCAGCGCCTGACCGAGGATTCCCTGCTCCCACGATTCGCGCTGCATGGTCAGCAGCGCGAGCAGCACCCGGTCGGCGGTGGCGTCCCCGGTCGTCGGCACGGCTCAGGGATACCCGCCGGACCGCCGCGACTCACCCGGACCGGGTGAGTTCGCCTCACCCGCAGCGCGGGGACGCTGCGGGACGAGCGGCGCCGGCAGGCGGGCGGCCGCGACCACCGACGAGGAGGGCCCGATGAGCGTCTCGGCCGTGGAACACCTGGCCCGCGGGACCGCCGGCCGGCACCCGGAGCTGCCCGAGACCACCTCCGGCACCATCCGCCTGGACCTGCGCGACGACGGGCACACCGAGCACTGGTACCTGACCATCGACCGGCAGGACGTCCGGGTGGAGCGCCTGGCCGAGGAGGCGGACCTGGTGGTCGGCGCGAACCGGGAGGTGTTCGACCGGATCGCGGCGGGGCGCCTGCACCCGGCCGCCGCGCTGCTGCGCAACGACCTCGCCGCGCGGGGCGAACTGAAGCTGCTGATGACGCTGCGCCGGATCTTTCCCGGCCCGCCGGACGCCCGGGATCCCCGCGACGTGCCCGGCGAGCGGGCGGCGGCCCGATGAGGCAGGAGCTGGTCCACGTCCTCGCCGGCAACGCGTTCGCGTTGAGCGACGCGCAGGGCGACATGGAACGCGACCCGTCCGCCCCGATCGGCCTGTTCTCCTTCGACACCCGGTTCCTGTCCCACTGGGTGCTCACGATCGACGGCGAGCGGCTGCACGCGTTGTCCCGCGACGACCTGACCTACTTCGAGACCCGCTTCGTGCTGGTGCCGGGCGCGGCCAGCCACTACGTGGACGCCGACGTCTCGGTGATCCGGCACCGCTCGATCGACGAGGCGTACCACGAGAGCCTCACGGTGCTGAACCACTCGGCCGAACCCGCCGAGTACACGGTGCGGATGGAGATGGCGGGCGACTTCGCCGACACCTCCGAGATCCTGCGCCCCGGCCCGCGCCGCCCCACCGTCGTCCCCGATCCGGAGGGGCGGCGGTTGCGGATCCGGTACGAGCGCGGGCGGTTCGTCCGGGAGACGTGCGTCTCCAGCACCGCCCCGGCCGAGGTGGACGCGCGGGGGATGACCTTCCGGATCCGCGTCGAGCCGCAGGGTGAGTGGCACGTCGACCTGCACGTCGCCATGATCATCCAGGGCGCGGGAGGGCGGGACCTGCGGGCCGACATCGAGTCGCACCGGCAGCACGTCCGGCAGGACATGCGCGGGGATCTCGAACGGTGGTACGAGCGGGCGCCGCACCTGGTCTCCGACCGGCCCGCGCTCACCGCCGTCTACCGGCAGGCCCTGACCGACCTGGCCGCGCTGCGCTACATGCCGCTGGCCTACACCGACCCGGTGCCGGTCGGCGGGATGCCCTGGGCGATGACGCTGTACGGGCGCGACGCGCTGTTCACCTGCCTCCAGACGCTGCCGTTCACGCCCGAGCTGACCCCGGCCACGCTGCACATGCTGGCGATGTTGCAGGGCGGCCGGCTCGACGACCGGCACGAGGAGGAGCCCGGCAAGATCGTCGCCGAGCTGCGGTACGGCGAGGCGGCCGCGTTCGACGAGCAGCCCACCGCGATCTACTACGGCGCGGCCGACACCACGCCGCTGTTCGTGATCCTGCTCGACGAGTACGAGCGCTGGACCGGTGACGCCGACCTGGTCCATGAGCTGCGGCACCCGGCCCGGATGGCGCTGGACTGGCTGAACCGCTACGGCGACCAGTGCGGCGACGGCTACCTGCGCTACCGGCCGCGCAACACCGACAGCGGGGTCGCCAACCAGACCTGGCGCAACTCCCCGGAGGCGATCGTCGACCGGTACGGCGCGGAGCCGCCGTACCCGCGCGCCACGTGCGAACTCCAGGGGTACGCGTACGACGCCCGGATCCGGGGCGCCCGCCTGGCCCGGGAGTTCTGGGGCGACCCGGGCTACGCGCAGCGCCTGGAGGCCGACGCGGCGCGGCTGCGGGAACGGTTCGACAGTGATTTCTGGCTGCCGAAGCAGGGCTACTACGCGCTGGCGCTCACCCCCGACGGCGAGCCGGTCGACGCGCTCACCTCGCATCTGGGGCACCTGCTGTGGAGCGGCATCGTGGAGCCGGACCGGGCCGGCGCGCTGGCCGCGCACCTGCGCGGGCCGGACCTGTTCTCCGGCTGGGGCGTGCGCACCTACGCGCAGGGGCAGCGGCCGTACAACCCGGTCGGCGCGCACCTCGGCGCGGTCTGGCCGTCGGACAACGCGATCGTCGCGGCGGGCCTTCGGCGGTACGGCTTCGACGAGGAGGCGGCCGACATCGCCGCCGGTGTGTTCGCGATGGCGGAGACGCTCGGCGGGTCGGTCCCGGAGGTGATCGCCGGCTACCCCCGCGCGTTGACCAAGTACCCGGTCCAGTTGCCGGAGGCCGGGCGGCCGCAGTCGTGGGCCTCGGGTGGGCTGCTGATGCTGCTGGGGACCATGCTGGGGCTGCGACCGTGCGGGGAGAACCTGCTGGTGAACCCGGCGATCCCGACCGGGTTCGGGCGGATCGAGCTGCTCGACGTGCCGGGCCGGTGGGGACGGGCCGACTCGTACGGCCGGGAACGCGGCGCGGGCCGGCGGATGCGCGCGGGTCAGCCCACCCACCGGGCGGCGTGACCCGCTCGCCGCTCAGCCCGAGCCGCTGCTCTCCCGCTGGGCCACCGGGGGCTCCACCGGTTCGGCCGCGGCCGGCGGCTCCGCCGACTCGGTGCGCCCGGCCCGGGCGAGCAGCCGGTCCACGCCCACGAACAGCAGGCCCAGCAGCCAGAACACCGCGGCGAAGCCGACCGCGCTGACCGCGACCCCGTCGTAGCCCAGTTCGCCCGCGTCGATGAACGGGTACGGGTAGCTGTCCACGATCAGGCCGCGTACCAGCGCGAAAACGAGGTACCCGACCGGGAACGCCAGCCACCAGGCGGCGTACCGGGGGCGCAGCCGGCCGCGCCTGTCGAACAGCGCCCAGTCGGCGACCGCCAGCAGCGGCACCACTGTGTGCAGGAACTGGTTGCCCCACCACTCACCCGGTTGCCGGTCCGGCTGGGCCATGGCGAACGGGCTGGCCGGGTTGGCCAGCACCAGGTGGTAGACGGTGCCGGTGATGGTGATGTAGAGGGTCACCGCGCCCTTGAGGACGCTCGGCGGCTCCGGCCGGTCGCGCAGCGCGCACCAGGCGCCGTACCCGGCGAGGACGCCGACCGCCACGTTGCTCTGGATGGTGAAGTACGGCAGCAGGCCGGTCACGGTGGCCGGGCCGAGCGCGGTGAGCACGATGCCGGCCAGCACGGCGAGCACCACGGCGAGGCGGAGGAGGATCGCCGGTAGGCGACGCCGGGGGGTCACCGGGGCAAGTTACCAGCCGGTCGTCAGCCGGGACGCCGCCCGGGCGGGGTGCCGGCCGGCGGTCCGGCGTGCTCGGGCGCGGGGCCGTCCACGCCCGGTGGCGTGTCGCCCACGCCCGGCGGCGTGCCGTCCGGGCGGACCGGGTGCTCGGTCCTGCCGCCGCCCCGCTCCTGGCCGGACTTCCCCGGCGGGTCGCCCGCGCCCAGGAGCCCGGCGCAGTAGTCCGGCACGCGGTCGCGGCCCCCGGCGGCGCTGACGAGGTCGCCGAAGGCGGGCGTGCCCAGGGCGTGGCCCCGGTCCGGCTCGGCGACGGCCCGGTACGCGACGCACAGGCCGGACGGTTCGGACGGCTGGGGTGTCCCGGGCGCCGGCGAGCGGGCCGGCGGGCTCGGGCGGTCCGGCGGCGTGGGCGGTGCGGTGACGACCGGCGGCGCCGCCGGTCGGACGGCGCGCGGCAGGTTCCCGGTCGCGGCGAGCGCGACGCCGCCGGTGAGGGACGCGGCGAGCGCGGTCACCGCCAGCCGGACACCGAACCGGGCCGGGACGCCGAACCGGGCCGGGACGCCGAACCGGGCACCGCTGCGGCGCATCCGTCGGGCCGACCGGAACGCCGCGACGGCGGCCGCCTCGCCGTCGAGTTCGCCCGTGCCGGGAGCGGCGCGGACCGCGTCCAGCACGGCGGCCAGCCCCGGCGGGGCGGACGGCGTGTCGCCGGAGCGGCCGGCGAGCAGCCGCTCGACGGTTTCCTGATCCAGGCCGGATGCGTCCATCTCGTGACCCTCAGCGCCGCCACCCGGCCGGGCGTCACACTCCGGTACGGCCGACCCACGGTGAGGCCGGTCACCCGCCGCCGGTCACGGCGCGGAGGGCATCTCCGGTTGCCGATGTCCCGGAGTCGCGGTGAACTGAATTACATGGGTGTCATCAAGGTGGGCACGTCCTCGTGGGCCGACCAGATGCTGGTCCGCTCCGGCTGGTATCCGCGCGGGGTCAACACCCCCGCCGGGCGGCTCGGCTGGTACGCCGAGCGGTTCGGACTGGTCGAGGTGGACACGTCGTACTACGCCGTGCCGGTGCCGGAGACCACGGCGGGCTGGGCGGAGGCCACCCCGGCCGGGTTCACCTTCGACGTCAAGGCGTTCCGGCTGTTCACCGGCCACCACACGCCGGTCGACGCGCTGCCCCGCGACCTGCGCCCGGAAGGCGGCCCGAGCCGGATCCGCTGGCGCGACCTGCCCGCCGGGGCGTACGACGAGTTGTGGGACCGGTTCCACGCGGCGCTGGCGCCGCTCGCGGCGGCCGACCGGCTCGGCGCCGTGCTGTTGCAGTTCCCGCCGTGGCTGGCTCGCGGCGAGGCGGCCCGGCGGCGGATCCTGGACGCCGCGCGGCGCTGCCGCCCCTGGCCGGTGACGGTCGAGCTGCGGCACTCGTCCTGGTTCGACGGGGACGCGATGGCCGACACCGTCACGTTCCTGCGGGAGCACGACCTCGGGTACGGCTGTGTGGACATGCCGCAGGGGCACGTCTCCTCGGTGCCGCCGATCCTGGTCGCCACCACCGACCTGGCCGTGATCCGGTTCCACGGGCACAGCACGGCCTGGGAGAGCGGCGACAAGCAGGAGCGGTTCCGCTACGCCTACGGCGAGCGGGAGCTGCGGCACTGGTCGGTGCTGCTGCGCGAGCTGGCCGACCAGTGCGCCGAGCTGCACGTGCTGATGAACAACTGCTGCGGCGACCAGGCCCAGCGCGACGCCGCCCGGCTGGCCGGCCTGCTCGGCGTCGCGCCCGCCGCCGCGCGCGCCTGACGTTTCCTCAGCCGTCGTCCGGGTACCGCCGGGTGCATGGACGAGCGCGAAGGGGGATCTGTGGAGAAGCGGCGCGGCGAGGACGAGCGGGACCCGCGAGCGACCCGGGAGGCCGAGGAGGCCCACGGCGGCAGCATGGCGCCGAGCCTGGTCGACGACACCGGGCACCCGGTGGCCGAGTCACCGGTGCCGGACAACGAGCCGTCGGCGCCGGGCCGGCCGGGTGAGGACGGCACCGGCTCCTGAACGCTCAGGGGCGCGTCTCCGGGCGCATCCCGGTCGCCTCCTCCAGCGCGTTGTCGCCGAGGTCGCCGTCCGCGCTGTCGTCCGGGAACGTCCGCCCCGACGGGGCCGGATCCGGCGGCGCGCCCGGCCCGGCCTCGGGCGTCCGGGTCGGCTCGACGGACCCGAACCCGTGCCGGCCCGCCTTCGGCCCGCCCGGCCCGGCGCCGGCCGCCCGGCGTTCGCCGAGCCGCCCCTCGGGGACGGCGGTCTCCTCGCTGCCCTCGTCCATCGGGTCGCTGTCGCCGGCGCCCCACGGCGGGTCGGCGTCGAAGCCGTCGGTGGTGCCCCACGGCGCGGCCGACTCCGGCCCGCGCCCGTCACCCGTACCCGGCCGGTCCCTGCTGGTCATGGTCACCTCGCCTGGCTGCTGATGTCCGTGCGCCGTCCGCCTGCCGACGGCCTGTCCCGGTGCACCGCGCGGCCGGTGGCCCACCCCGATGTGGGTCGCCGGCCGCGCGGTGGTCAACGGGCCGCCCCGACCAGGGAGCGTCCGGCCGCGCCCACGGCGGCCACCTTGCCCATGTGCTTCGGCGCGGACATGATCCCGCCCGCGCGGTCCAGCATGCCCCGGAACACCTGCCCCGGTTTCTGCTGCTCACCCATGTACGCCGACACCACGACCAGCGCCCCGGTCAGTGCCGGGACCGCCCACTGGAGCAGCTTCATCTGCCGCTGGCTGGAGGCGACGTTCGCCGGGGTGTGGTGGTTGGGCTCGGTGGTCCCCTCGACCGGCGGGCCGCCGGCCTTCTCCAGCCGCATGCCGACCAGCCGGCTGTAGCCGGTCACCGCCAGCGCGCCGACCGTCAGCGCGGTCTTCACCGCGCTCATCCGTCCCACGCCCGCCTGGCGGGCCATCCGCGGGCTCTCGGTGACCAGCTCACCGACCGCGCCGGCCAGGTGCGCGCCGATCGCCGCCGCGTTGACCGGCGTCCACCGCGCCCATCCCGCCGAGGCCACCGGCAGCCGTTCCGTCGTGTCGTTGATCCGTGCCGCCGCGCCGTTGACGCCCAGCGCCCCCATCAGGGAACCGCCGAACCAGGCCGCCAGGCCCAGGTCGTGCATCGAGCGCAGCGTGGTGTGCCGTTCTGACATCAGATCCCCCTCCGCCGTGTTCGGGCGGTGCGGCATACCCACGATCGGGCGACTCACGCCCGGCGTGGCGGGAGGAGGAGGACTCAGCGCCGGGGGAGAGTGCCGGCGAACGCGGCGATCCGGGCGGCCAGTGGGACCGACGCGCGTACCCACGTGAAGTGGTCGAGCGGCGCGCCCGCCTCGGCGACCGTGTAGCGGTGCCGCGTCACCGGGGCCGCGGTCAGCTTCCCGCACAGGTGGTCGAGCGTCTCGTGCGGTGTGTACTGGTCGTCGTCGACGCTCACCGCGAGCACCGGTGTCCGGATCCGCCGCACGGCGGCTTCCGCGTCCACCCCGTCCAGCGCCGGGAACCGGCCGGTGCGGGCGGTGTGCGCCCAGTCCCGGATCACGCCGCGTGCCTGCCGGCCGCCGAAACCCCAGCCGGGCCAGACGCCGAGCAGCCGGGCCGTCGCCGCGATCGCCTGGGTGTACGGCAGCACGCCCCACCCGCGCAGGCCCGGGTACCGCCGCCACCACGGCAGGCCCACCGCCACCAGGGCCAGCCCGTCCACCCGGTCGTCGTCGTCCAGCGCCTGGTGCAGCACCGCGACCTGACCGCCGAGGGAGTGCCCGAGCAGCAGCCGGGTACGGCCGTCCAGCCGGGGCTTGAGCGCGTCGAGCACGGCGCCGACGTCGGCGGCCATCTCCCGGTAGCCGTACCGGCAGGCGCGCGACGGCGCGGGGGTGCTCTCGCCGGTGCCGCGCAGGTCGGCCACGATCACCGCGAGTCCGGCGTCGCGCAGCGCGGCGGCGAACGGCCGGTAGTAGCGGGCGCGCACGCCCATGGCCGGCCAGATCAGCACCACCGGCGCGCCGGGCGGACCGGCCGGCTCCGGATAGACCTGCACGCCGATGCGCGCGCCGTCGACGTCCACGTACTCCTGGGTGTAGTCCCCGCTCACCCGGGCAAGCCTACGGCCCTAACCTACCGGCGGGTAGTAAGGGGTGTCCGTGCCGCTGCACCGGCACGCGTGGGCAGTGCCGGGCGGCCCGTTCCACCCGGTCCACGGCGGCCAGCACGTCCGGCACGCCGAGCACGGCGAGCGCCGGGTGCACGTCCTCGTCCCCGGCGGCCGGACGCGGACCGGCCCACAGCGCCTCGTGCCACGGCCGGTCCGGCGGCGGCCCCCACCACGACGGCGGCACCGGGCCGAACAGCAGCACCGACGGGGTGGCGTAGGCGGTGGCCAGATGCCCGATGCCGGTGTCGCCGCAGAGCACCAGGCGGGCGTACGCGACGAGCGCGGCCAGCTCGCCCACGTCGGTCGCCCCGGCCAGCACCGCGTCGCCGGGCAGCCCGGCGGCCCGGGCCACCGCCGTCGCCAGTTCCCGTTCGGCGGGACTGCCGGTCACCACCACCCGGTGCCCGCGCCCGGCCAGCTCCCGGGCCACCGCCGCGAAGCGCGCCACCGGCCAGCGCCGCGCCGCGGCCTTCGCCCCGGGATGCACGATCGTCACGCCGGCCGGGAACCCGTCCGGCGCCGGGCGGCGCAACGCCAGGTCGGCGCGGTCGGCGGGCACGCCGTACCAGGCCAGCATCCGGCACCAGCGGTCCACCTCGTGCTCGTCGGCCCGCCACGGCGGCCCGTCCGGCACGCCCGCCTCGGGGCCGGCGAAGGCCAGCAGCCGGCCCGGCCGCAGCGCGGTCAGCATCAGATGCGACTGCGGGCCCCGGCCGTGCAGGTTGACCGCCGTCTCCGGCGGCGGCCCGGACCAGGGCAGCGGCCCCAGCCCGTCCGCGTGGACCTGCCGGTCCACGCCGCCCACCAGCTCGACCAGCGGTGCCAGCCAGCGCGGCGCGACCAGCGCCAGCTCCTTCCCGGGGTACGCGGCACGCAGCGCGCGCAGCGCCGGCACCCCGGTCGCGAGGTCGCCGACGCCGAGCGCGCGCAGCACGAGGATCACGGGTACGACGACTCCTGCTCGGCGCAGACCACCAGCTCGCGTACCGCGCAGCCGGGCGGCTGGGTCAGCGCGAACATCACCGCCTCGGCGGTGTCCGCCGGGTCGTTGAGGATCGCGTCCGGGCCGGGCTTGTACTTCTCGTCCCGCTCGTCGAAGAACGCGGTCCGCATCCCGCCCGGGACCAGCAGCGTCACGCCCACCGAGCCGGCCAGTTCGGCGGCGAGCGCCCGGGTGAAGCCGACCACTCCGAACTTCGCCGCGCAGTACGCCGTCGCGTCGCTCACCGCCTTCACGCCCAGCGTCGACGCCACGGTGACCACAGTGCCGTGCGCGCGCTCCAGCTCCGGCAGCGCGGCCCGGATCACCGCGGCGGTGCCGAGCAGGTTGATCGCCACGATCCGGTCCCAGACCGCGCCGTCGACGTCGCCCAGCCGCCCCGGCACGTCCATGCCGGCGGCGGTCACCACGCCGGTCAGCTCACCGGCCTGCTCGGCGATCCGCCGGGTGGCCGCCTCGGCGGCGCGGCTGTCGGCCAGGTCGCACTCGACCCAGGGCACGCCGTCGGCGGGCGCCCGGCGGTCCAGCACGTACGGCCGCCCGCCGGCCTTGGCCACCGCCGCCACGACCGCCGCGCCGAGCCCGCTCGCGCCACCGGTGACGAGCACCGCCTGGCCGTTGATGTCCCTGCTCATGCCGGACTCCTTCTCGCTCGTTCAGACCACTGTTCGGACCAGGTGCAGGCCGCGCTGGCGCGCGGCGGAGATGGTGCCGGTGGTGGACCGGCCGGACAGGTAGGGGACGGTGACCACCCGGCCGCCCCAGCGGCGTACCAGTTCCGCCTCGGGCAGCTCCACGTCGCCGTAGTCGCCGCCCTTGACCCAGACGTCCGGCCGCAGCCGGGCCAGCACCTGGTGCGGGGTCGGCTCGTCGAAGACCACCACCGCGTCGACGCAGTCCAGCGCCGCCAGCAGCCGGGCCCGGTCCTCGGCCGGGTTGACCGGGCGCTCCGGTCCCTTGAGCCCGCGCACGCTCGCGTCGGAGTTGAGGCAGACGACCAGGCAGTCACCGAGGCGGCGGGCCGCGCGCAGCGTGGACAGGTGCCCGGCGTGCAGGATGTCGAAGCAGCCGCCGGTGGCGACCACGGTGCCGCCGTCGGCGCGTACCCTGGCGATCAGATCCTCGGCGGCGCGCGCCGGATCCCGCGGGGCCGGTTCGTGTTCCCGGCGCAGTCCGGCGGCCCCGCCCGCCGCCACGTACGCCGAGGCGGCCTCCACCGCCGCGCGGACCGCCTCGGCGATCGGCGCGCCGTCGCCGAGCGCCAGCGCCGCGGCGGCGGCGAACCGGTCCCCGGCGCCGCAGGTGTCGTCGACGTGCTCCGGCACCGACGACGGGGGCAGCACCAGCGGGGTGGCGCCGCCGTGGCACAGCACCGCGCCGTCCGGGCCCATGGTCACCGCCACCGCGCCGACCCGCCACCGGTGGCGCAGCTCCTGCCCGGCCCGGGTGGCGGTGGTGAGCGGCGAACCGCCACCCGCGTCGCCGGTGACCCGGCGCAGCTCGTCGAGGTTCGGTGTGGTCAGCCGGGTACCGGGCACCGGGGAGGGGCCGCGCGGGTGCGGATCCCAGACCACCGGCGCGGTCGCCTCGGCCAGCGCGGCGCGCAGTGTCGGCTGCCGCAGCAGGCCGCGCCCGTAGTCGCTGACCAGGATCGCGCCGGCCCGGCCGAGCAGCTCCCGTACCGCCTGCGACGGCTCTCCCGGCTGCTGCGGGTTGCCGCCGCGATCCAGTCGCAGCAGCGTCTGCCCGCCGGCCCGCAGCCGGATCTTCTCCGCTGTCGCGCCGGGCAGGCGCATCGGGTAGAGCGCGACGCCCGCGCCGGTCAGCAGCTCCGCCAGGCGCGCGCCACCGGCGTCGTCGGCCAGCGCGGTGACGAGCGCGACCTCGCCGCCGTCGGCGGCCGCGAGCAGCGCCGCGAGTCCCGCGCCGCCCGGCCGGTCGGTGGCGGTGCGCTCGTCGAGCACCGGCACCGGTGCGTCCGGGCAGACCCGGCTGACGGTGCCGTCCACGTCGCGGTCCAGCAGCGCGTCGCCGACGACGACCAGCGGGCCGTTCACAACTCCACCCAGCCGGTGCCGGTGTCGCCGTCGCGGCGGCCGTTCGCCGCGCGCCCGTCCGCCGCGCAACCGTCCGGCGGCGCGAATCCGTTCGGCCCGTGCCCGTTCGGCCCGTGGCCGTTCGTCGCATGCCTGTTCGTGCCGTGCCCGTTCGCGGCGTGGCTGTTGGGCACGTGCCCGTTGGGCCCGTGGCCGTTGGGCCCGTGGCCGTTCGGGCCGTGGCCGTTGGCGCCGAGCGGTACCGCGCCGTCGACAGCGGCCAGCACCAGGCCGTCCCACCCGGCCCGGTCCGGCCCGCCCTCGGCCGCCGTCCGGCCGGTGCGCTCCACGGATACGGAGTCGACCGGCCGCCACGGCGCGTGCGGGAGGTGCCGGACCAGCGGCAGCGCCTGGTCCACGTACTCGCACAGCAGGTGCGTGGAGACCAGGTGCAGCTCCTGCACGACCTGGCTGTCCGACGACGGCACAGCCAGCGCATCGTGGCAGAGGTCGGCGAGGTGACCATGACCAGCAGGGACCGGCCGGGTACGGGTGACGGGCGCGGGCCGGAGTCGGCCGCGCCGTGGGGCACCACCGACGG
>NZ_RCVK01000349.1:0-13224 GCF_003667485.1 Micromonospora sp. BL1 | reverse complement strand
ACAACGCCACGGTGCTCACAGTCGACGGCCGGTTCCTTGTGGACGGGCTGCTGGAGATCCCGAGCGAGGTCGGCGACGGCCCGGAGGCGGCGGTGGAGGCGCTGGCGCGGGCGTTCGACGGCGTCCTGGCCCACACCGGCGTGCCGCGTGACCTGGTCCGCGCGGTCGGGCTGGACACGCCCGGCCCGGCCAGCGCCACCGGCGTCATCTCGTCCCGCGGCTCGACGAACTTCTCCCAGCCCGCCTGGCGGGGCTTCGACGTGCGCACCGCGCTGGAGCGGCGGCTGGGCCTGCCGGTGGTCTACGCCAACGACGGCAACGCCGCCGCGCTCTACGCCCACCACGTGCACTTCGGCGCCGAGGCGATGGCCCGGTCGTCGGTGTCCGCGATCGTCGGCACCGGGCTCGGCGGGGGAGTGGTGGAGTCCGGTCGGGTGATCGGCGGCGCGGCCGGCATGGCCGGCGAGTTCGGGCACGTGCACATCCCGCTGGACGGCCTGGTCGAGCCGGACCAGGCGGCGCCGGTCTGCGCCTGCGGCTTCACCGGGGACGCGGAGAGCGTCGCCTCGCTCACCGCGATCCGGCGCAACCTGCTGCCGTACTGGCTGGCCCGGCACCCGGAGCACCCGCTCGCGGCGGAGGAGCCGGACCGGGCGGCGAAGCTGCTGCGCGGCTACGGCGAACGCGGCGACCCGCTGGCCCGCCTGGTGTTCACCCAGCAGGCCAAGGCGCTGGGCCGGCTGTTCACCATCGCGGCCAACTTCACCGACCCGCACGCGTACTTCGTCGGCGGGGGTGTGGTGGAGGCGGCGCCGGAGTTCCGGGACTGGTTCCTCGCCGCCGTCGCCGAGCACACGGTGCTCCGGGAGGAGCAGCGGGCGGTGGCCACCTTCGCGCTGGTGCCGGACCGGGACATGGCCGGGGCGCGCGGGGTGGCCATCGCGGCGCTGGAGGCGGTACGCGGCATCGTCACCGCCGCCGCCCCACTCGGCTGATCGCCGCCCGCTGACGGGCCGCTCAGGCGTGCGGCGGCGCCGCGGTGAACGCGGCCCACGCCTGCGGCGGGAACACCAGCACCGGGCCGGCCGGGTCCTTGGAGTCGCGGACCGCCACCGCGCCGGGCAGCGGCGCCATCTCCACGCACGCGCCCTCGTCGCCGCTGTGGCTGCTCTTGCGCCAGCGGGCCGGTGTGGGGTTCGTGCGGTTCGTGCCGTTCATCTGGTCACCTCTCGTTCAGCAGGCGGAGGAGCTGGTCCCGACTGGCCGCCGGGCTCAGCGCCACGGTCCGCAGGTGCTCCATGATCTTGGCGCAGGTCCGCAGGTCACCCGGCCGGTCGAGGACCATCTGCCCGGCGACCGTCTCCACCGAGGCGATGATCGGGTCCTCCGGGTCGGCGAACTCCAGGATGTGCAGCGATCCCCGGGTGCCCCGGTGGTAGCCGGCGGCCAGCGGGATCACCTGCACCGTGACGTTCGGCAGCTCGGCCATCTTCAGCAGGTGCTGGAGCTGGCCGGACATGACCGAGCGGTCACCGACCGGGCGCAGCAGCGCGCCCTCGTCGATGATCGCGTCGAGGATCGGCGGCTCGGCGCCGGAGAGCCGCTGCTGGCGGTCCAGCCGTAGCTGGACCCGCTGCTCCACCTGCTCGTCGGTGAGCGTGTGCGGCCCGCCGCGCATCACCCCGCGGATGTAGTCGGCGGTCTGGAGCAGGCCGGGCACCACCGACGGCTCGAAGTTCGCGATGCCGGTGGCCTCGGCCTCCAACGCGATGAAGTCGATGGTGCGCTGGTCCAGCAGGTACGAATAGGACACCCACCAGCCCGGCTTGCGGGCGTCCTTCGCCAGCTGCACCGCCGCGGCGATGTCCGCCGGGCCCACGCCGTAGCTGGTCAGCAGCGCGCGCACGGTGGCGGGACTGACGAGCGTCTGCGCGTTCTCGTAGCGGGACAACGTGCTCCGGGTGCTGTTGATCTCGTCGGCCGCGGCCTCCAGGGTGAGGCCGGCGGCCTCCCGGTGGGTCCGCAGGGCGATGCCGAGCCGTCGGGCCCGGGCGGTCTTCGGCGCCATGCATCGATGGTCGCACATCCCGCGGGAAAGCGGGCATGAGAGAAAGTCGATGAGAGTTGCATTCACGCCGGTGAACCTGTCAATGTGTGACGGCGTCCTCACCATCGGTTGTCGTGGCGACGGTGATGGTGAGCGACCGGAGGGGATGGGGCGCGCGGTGGTCGGATTCTTCACTCCCCCACGATCCGACCGCCGCGTGCCCCTGCCGGTCCACGAGACGGGGAGGGGTTCCGCGGTGACCAGGTTCCTGGTGGTCCTGACCGACGTGCGTCCACCGGACGGCACCCGGCGTGACGAACGGACCAGCCCGGAACGCCGCCGCCAGGTGGTCGGCGCGAGCAGCCGGGAGGCCGCCGACCGGATCGCCGGCGCGTTCATGGCGCTGGGCATGGTGCGGGCCGGCCGGCAACGCGTGAAGGTCATCGCGGTCGGCCGCCGGCCCCGGCACCCGGTCTTCTGAGACACACCGTTCCGTTACTCCCCGTAGATGTCACCTTGACCGTTTGCCACGCGACTCCGCGTCTCCCCGGGTAACGACCACCGCTTGCGGCAACGCACAGTAAGGTCATTCGGGTGAGCGCCACCGGCGAGCACGGCCAGCCGCAGTCGCGAACGATGAGGTGACCATGACCACCCCAGGCAAGACCCGCGTGGCGATCGTCTTCGGCGGCCGCAGCCCCGAACACGGCATCTCCTGCGTCAGCGCCGGCAGCGTGCTGGCCGCGCTCGACCCGGACGAGTTCGAGGTGGTCCCGGTCGGCATCACCCGGCAGGGCCAGTGGGTGCTCGCCAGCGGTGACCCGAGCGGGCTCGCCATCGCCGACCGCAAGCTCCCCGAGATCACCGCCGGCTCCGGCGCCGAACTGGTGCTGCGCGCCGACCCCGCCGTCGGCGGTCTGATGGTGCTCGACCCGGCCCAGGGGCCGGTCGCACTCGCCGACGTGGACGTGGTCTTCCCGGTGCTGCACGGCGCGTACGGCGAGGACGGCACCATCCAGGGCATGCTGGAGATGGCCGACATCCCCTACGTCGGCGCGAACGTCTTCGCCTCCGCCGCGGCCATGGACAAGGAGTTCACCAAGAAGCTCTGCGCCGCCGAGGGCATCCCGGTCGGCCCGTACGCGGTGCTGCGCGCCGGGATGTCGCTGAGCGAGGAGGACAAGGAGCGCCTCGGGCTGCCCGTCTTCGTCAAGCCGTCCCGGGCCGGCTCCTCGTTCGGCATCACCAAGGTCGACGACTGGGCCGACCTGGACGCCGCGCTCGTCACCGCGCGCGAGATCGACAGCAAGGTGCTCGTCGAAGGCGCGGTGGTCGGCCGCGAGATCGAGTGCGGCGTGCTGGAGGGCGAGGCCGGTGGCGCGCCGGAGGCCTCGGTGCTCGCCGAGGTGCGCATGATCGGCGACCGCGACTGGTACGACTTCGAGGCCAAGTACATCTTCGCCGACGAGGTCTGCGAGTACGACGTACCGGCCGACCTGCCCGAGCCGGTGGCCCGGCAGGTGCGCGACTACGCCACCCGTGCGTTCACCGCGCTCGACTGCTCCGGCCTGGCCCGGGTCGACTTCTTCGTGACCCCGCAGATGGACGTCTACCTCAACGAGATCAACACGATGCCGGGCTTCACCCCGACGTCGATGTTCCCGCGGATGTGGTCGGCCAGCGGGCTGGAGTACCCGAAGCTGGTCAACCGGTTGATCCGTACCGCCCTGCACCGCCGCGCCGGCCGCTGACCGCCTGCACCGCCGCGCCGGCCGTTGAGCCGGCGGGCGTCAGGCGGAGCAGCCCGAGGGGGCCTGCTTCGCCGAGGGGACCGAGCTGACGATCGTGTCGGAGATCGAGGTCACCCACTGCAGCGGCGGCTCGTACGACTTCGGCACGCGGACCCGGATCGGGGTCTCCCGGTCGACGGTGGTCAGGATCGTGGCGTCGGCCTCCTCGGCCGCGTGCCAGCAGACCTTGTTGACCGTCCACACCTCGTCGGTGGGCGGGAACTGCGCCGGGCTGCCGCCGCAGGCCACCGTCAGCGCCGGGTCGCCGTACGCGGCGTTCTGCTCCGGGCCCGCGGTCACCGGGCGCTGCGCCAGGTCACGCACGCTGTCCGGGAGCTGCGACATCAGGGCGCGGCAGAGGATGGTCGGGCGCTCGGCCAGCGCCGGTGCGGGCATCTCGACCGGCGCGCTGGACTGCGTCCGGGGGCTCGCCGACGCGCTCGGCTCGGCGTCCGGCGACTCCGGGGCCAGCTTGGCGAACGTGAACCCGGCCACCGCCAGGGTCACCGGCACCGCGACGAGCGTCGCCCAGAGCGCGGCACGGCGGGTGGCGCCGTCCCGGCGGGGGGAGGTGTCCTTCTCGTCCACTTACAGCCGCACCACCGAACACGTGAGGGTGCGGGTGATGCCGGGCACCATCTGCACCTTGCTGACGATGAGTTTGCCGAGCTCGTCGACGGTGTTCGCCTCGGTGAGCACCACCACGTCGTACGGCCCGGTGACGGCGTCGACCCGTACCACGCCGGCCAGGTCCGCGATCAGACCGGCCACGTCACGCGCCCGGCCGACCTCGGTCTGGATGAGGATGTACGCCTGTACCACGACTCGACCTCCGTCCGTCGCCTCCGGGCGACCCGAAGGGTGAAACTACCGTACTGAGCGGCCGTGATCCCTATCGGTTGCCGGTCGGACGCGGTGAGCGAGCACACGCCGGTACGGACAGGGGTGGGACGTGCGGAACGACGCAGCGGAGCGAGGGGACGGAATGACTGTCACTGATGTCGGCGAGTTCGGCCTGATCGACCGGGTGACCGCCCGGCTGGCGCAGGGACAGAACTGCCTGCTCGGCCCCGGCGACGACGGCGCGGTGGTGGCGGCGCCGGACCGGCGGGTGGTCGCCTCGACCGACGTGCTGGTGGAGGGCCGGCACTTCCGCCGGGACTGGTCGTCGGCGCGGGACGTGGGACACCGGGCGGCGGCGGCGAACCTCGCGGACATCGCCGCCATGGGCGCCACCCCGACCGCGCTGCTCGTCGCGCTCTGCATGCCGGCCGAGCTGGACCCGGCCTGGGCCGAGGAACTGGCCGACGGGCTGGGCGCGGAGGCGGCGCTCGTCGGCGCGAGCGTGGTCGGCGGGGACATGTCCGGCAGCCCGACGCTCACCGTCGCGGTGACGGCGCTCGGCGACCTGGCCGGCCGCGCCCCGGTGGTCCGCTCCGGCGCCCGCCCCGGCGACGTGGTGGCGCTGGCCGGGCGCACCGGCTGGTCGGCGGCCGGCTACACAGTGCTGTCCCGGGGTTTCCGCACGCCCCGGCTGCTGGTCGAGGCGTTTCGCCGCCCCGAGGTGCCGTACGCCGCCGGACCCGCCGCCGCTGCGGCCGGGGCCACCGCCATGATCGACGTGTCGGACGGGCTGCTGGCCGACCTCGGGCACGTGGCGACCGCCAGCGGCGTGGCGATCGACCTGAGCCGTGAGGCGTTCGAGGTGCCCCGGCAGATGCGGGACGCGGCGCAGGCGCTCGGCGTCGACCCGTACACCTGGATCCTGGCCGGCGGCGAGGACCATGCGCTGGCGGCGACGTTCCCGGCGGACGCCGCGCTTCCCGACGGCTGGCGGCCGGTCGGGCGGGTGGCGGCCGGCGCCGGGGTCACCGTCGACGGCGCCGCCTACAGCGGCCCGCGCGGCTGGGACCACTTCCGCCGGACGGCGGAGTAGCCGGCACAGTCGGCGGACGGCGGAACAGCCGGCACAGCCGGGCGCAGTGGCGGGGCCGGAGTGATCTGCGTCCGACCCCGGGCCGCCGGGCCGGGCCGGGGCCGGCGGCGGTCGTAACCTGGCACGGTGAGCGAGATCGAGATCCGGGAGCGGCGCTTCGACGCGCCCGAGTCGCAGGCGCTGATCCGGGCGGCGCTGGCCGACCTCGGCGCCCGGTACGGCGGCAGCGGCGACGAGACCCCGGTCGACGCGGCCGAGTTCACCCCGCCGGACGGCGCGTTCCTCGTCGCCTACCTGGACGGGCGGCCGGTGGGCTGCGGCGGCTGGCGCAGCCACGGCGAGGACGGCGACACGGCCGAGCTGAAGCGGATGTACACCGACCCGGCGGCGCGGGGCCGGGGCGTGGCCCGCTCGGTGCTCGCCGCGGTCGAGCGGTCCGCCCGCGACCACGGCCGCAAGCGGATCGTGCTGGAGTGCGGCGACAAGCAGCCCGAGGCGATCGCCATGTACACCTCGGCGGGCTACGAGCGGATCCCGAACTTCGGCTTCTACAAGGACGCCCCGGGCTGCCTGTCGTACGGCCGCATCCTCTAGCCGACGGTGATGCGGATCTGGCTCGCGGCGCGGCGGGCGGCGTCCGCGGCCTCGTCCGGGGTCGCGCCCCAGGCCATCAGGTGCCCGCTGCGGTGCGCCGAGGAGAGCAGCTCCGGCACGGTCTGCCCGACCTTCGTCTCCACCTGCACGTCGAGCACGCCCGGCACGCGCAGCGCGTCGCGTCTGCCGTCCACGGCGGTGACCCGGCCGGGCGGCGCGATCAGGAACTCGATGGCCGCCGCGCCGGTCGCCCGCGCCGGCAGCGCCGGCCGTTCGCCGCGCAGGATCCGCAGGTACGCCTCGATGACGTCCCGCTCGTAGGCGATCGAGATGAGCGCGGTGATCATGTCGCCGGGCATCCGGGCCGCGCACTCCACCAGCGTCGGCACGTCGTCGGCGAGGATCCACTCGCTGTGCAGCATGCCGCTGCGGAAGCCGGCCGCCTCGGCGAGGCGTACCGCGGCGGAGCGCAGCGCGTCGTGCGCGGCGGCGGGCAGCGCGGACGGCACCGTGTGGCCGGTCTCGACCGGGTAGCGGCCTCCGGCGATCCGCTTGTCGGTGACGTTGGCGAAGACCACCTCGCCGTCGGCGACCAGCAGCTCCACGCTGTGCTCGGAGCCGACGAGCAGTTCCTCGACCAGCACGCCGGTGGGCAGACCGCGCTCGGTGGCCTCGGCCGGGTCGGGCGGGGCGGCGCTCGCCGCCCAGCGGGCCGGCACCTCGGCCGCGTCGGTGATCAGTTGTACGCCCAGGCTACCCGAGCGGCGGGTGGGCTTGAGCACGCACCGGCCGCCGTGCGCCTGCGCGAACCCCACCGCCCGCGCCGGGTCGTCGACCAGCTCGTACGCGGGGTTGGCCAGCCCGATCCGGTCGGCGAGCAGCCGCATCCGGTGCTTGTCGGAGAAGACGTCGGCGGCCTCCACCCCGGCGCCGGGCAGGCCGAGGCGCTCGGCGAGCCGGGCGGTGGCGCCGACCGCGTACTCCAGGCCGGGCAGGACCAGCCGGGCGTCGGCGAGGCCGGGCTCGCGGGCGAGCAGGGCGTCCGGGTCGAAGCCGGTCTGGTACTCGGCCGCGACGAGGCGCCCGATCATCGGCAGCCGATCGGCGAACCGGGCCAGGTCGCGGCGGGCGATCACGTCCGGTTCCTCGACCAGCACCACGCTGCCGGGCGGCAGTTCCTGGTCGAACCAGCTCAGCGAGCCGAACGACGCGCCCACCACCACCAGTTGCTCGCGACCCAGATCGAGGTCCACCGGTCACCCTCCCCACGGCTCGCGCCGGAACCGGACGGCCGGCGCAGCAGCACCCTAACCGGCCGGATCGCGTCGGTCGCCGTACGGTCGGTCAGGGGTGCGGGGGCGGGTCGGTGGATACAACGCCCCGGGTCGCCGGACACGACAGAAGCCGGCGGACCCCGAAGGGATCCGCCGGCGACCGACGATGTTCCGGTGGCGCTACCGCGTCAGGCGCGGGTGACCTTGCCGGCCTTGATGCACGAGGTGCAGACCTGCAACTTCTTGGTGGTGCCACCACCGGCCGGGGTACGCACCGACTGGATGTTCGGGTTCCAGCGGCGGTTGGTCCGCCGGTGCGAGTGGGACACGTTGTGGCCGAAGCCCGGCCCCTTGCCACAGACGTCGCACACGCTAGCCACGGGATACTCCTGGGATTGAAACGTTCATGAGGTCGCCGCCAGGCGCTGCCCGGGCAACCTGGTCAGGTTACCCGATGACAGTCGGTACGCCCAACCGGCCCTTTCGCGAGCCCACCCAGCGTACCGGCGTCCCCGCCGGGCCGTCGGCCGGGGCAGACACGCGGCGGACGACCCCGGCGCGTGTCGGTGTACGCCAGTAGGCTTCCCGACGTGCTGGAGACCCTCGACGCCGCAGCGGTACGCCGCTGGTGCGCGAGCGGGCTGACCGCCCTCCGGGCCCACCAGGGCGAGATCGACGAGCTGAACGTCTACCCGGTGCCCGACGGCGACACCGGCACCAACCTGGTCCTCACACTCACCTCGGCCCAGCAGGCCCTGGCCATGGACCTCGGCACGCTCCCCGACGACGGGCACACCCCGCACGGGCACGCGCTGCGGCTGATGGCCCGGGGCGCGCTGCTCGGGGCGCGCGGCAACTCCGGCGTGATCCTCTCGCAGATCCTGCGCGGTCTCGCCGACACGCTCGCCGCCGCGCCCGCCGTGCGCGGGCGGCAGCTCGCCGACGCCCTGGCCGACGCCACCGCCGCCGCCTACGCCGCTGTGGCCCGGCCGGTCGAGGGCACGTTGCTGAGCGTGGTCGCCGCCGCGGCGCACGCGGCCCGCCGGGCGGACAGCGACGACCTGCGCGCCGTGGCCCGGGCCGCGTCCGAGGCGGCGGCGCACGCGCTGGCGCGTACCCCCGAGCAGCTGCCGGAGCTGGCCCGCGCGGGCGTGGTCGACGCCGGCGGGCGCGGCCTGTGCCTGCTGCTCGACGCGCTGGTCGAGGTGGTCACCGGGGAGAGCCCGGCCCAGCCGGCGCCCGCGCCACCCGCCCGCCGCGTGCCGGCGACCGCGGTGCGGGAGAGCGGCTCCGACGCGTACGCCTACGAGGTGCAGTACCTGCTCGACGCCACCGACGAGGCGGTGACCCGGCTGCGCGCCGAGCTGGACGCGCTCGGCGACTCCCTGGCGATCGTCGGCGACGGCGCCGGCACCTGGAACGTGCACGTCCATGTCAACGACATCGGGGCGGCGGTCGAGGCGGGCGTGGTCGCCGGCCGGCCGCACCGGATCAGCGTGACCCGCTTCGCCGACCAGGTCGCCCCGGCGCCGGGGCCGCAGGTGCCGCTGCCCGAGGGGCGGGCCGCCGTGGTGGTGGCGACCGGTGCGGGCATCGCGGAGCTGTTCGCCGCCGAGGGCGCGGTGGTGGTGCCGGCCAACCCGTCCACCGGTGAGCTGCTCGACGCGATCCGGGCCACCGGCGCCGCCCGGGTGGTGGTGCTGCCGAACGACCCGAACACCCAGTCGGTGGCGAGCGCGGCGGCCAAGGAGGCGCACGGGCTCGGCATCAAGGTGAGCGTGGTGCCCACCCGCTCGCCGGTGCAGGCGCTCGCGGCGCTGGCCGTACGCGATCCGAAGCGGCGCTTCGAGGACGACGTGATCGCGATGGCCGAGGCGGCCGGCGCCTGCCGGTACGCCGAGGTCTGCCACGCCGCCCGGGAGGCTCTCACCGTCGCCGGTCCGGCCCGCCCGGGTGACGTGCTGGCCCTGGTCGAGGGCGAGGTGCACCTGATCGGGCAGGATCTGGTCGACACCTGCACCGCCGTGGTGGACCGGATGCTCGGCGGCGGCGGCGAACTGGTCACGTTGCTCTGCGGCGCGGACGCGCCGGCCGGGCTGGCCGACCGGGTCCGCGCGCACGTCGAGAGGGCCTGGCCGTTCGTCGAGGTGCAGGCGTACGAGGGCGGGCAGCCGCACTATCCGCTCCTGGTGGGGGTCGAATGACGAGCGAGGCGGCCACCGTGGACACGCCGCTGAAGAAGCTGGTCGGCGAGCGCACGGCGAAGGCGCTGGCCGGGCATCTCGACCTGCACACCGCGGGCGACCTGATCTACCACTTCCCGCGCCGGTACGACGAGCGCGGCGAGCACACCGACATCCGCTCGCTCGACGTGGGGGAGCAGGTCACCGTGCTGGCCCAGGTGCAGCGCACCGCGGTCCGCCCGATGCGTCAGCGGCGCGGCAACCTGCTGGAGGTCACCGTCGGCGACGGCTCCGGCGGCGTGCTCACCTGCACGTTCTTCGGCAACCAGGCGTGGCGGGAACGGGAGCTGCGGCCCGGCCGGTGGGGGCTGTTCGCCGGCAAGGTGACCGAGTTCCGCGGGAAGCGCCAGCTCAACGGCCCGGAGTACGTCCTGCTCGGCGAGGGCGGCGAGGGTGAGGCGGCGGCCAACGAGGAGGTCGAGGAGTTCGCCGGGGCGCTGATCCCGGTCTACCCGGCCGCGGCGGCGGTGCCGACCTGGGTGATCGCCCGCTGCGTCCGCGTCGTGCTCGACACGTTCACCCCGCCGGAGGATCCGCTGCCGGCCACCGTGCGGGCCACCCGCAACCTCATCGACATCGGCACCGCGCTTCGCGAGATCCACCGTCCGACCAGCAAGGAGGCGCTCTACCGGGCCCGCCGCCGGCTGAAGTGGGACGAGGCGTTCGCGGTGCAGCTCACGCTGGTGCAGCGCAAGCACCGGGCGGCGGCGTCGCCGGGGCGGGCCCGGCCGGCGAAGGCGGGCGGCCTGCTGGACGCGTTCGACGCCCGGCTGCCGTACGAGCTGACCTCCGGCCAGCAGGTCGTCGGGCGGGAGATCGCCGCCGACCTGGCCCGGGCGCACCCGATGCACCGGCTGCTCCAGGGCGAGGTGGGTTCCGGCAAGACGGTGGTGGCGCTGCGCGCCATGCTCCAGGTGGTCGACGCCGGTGGGCAGGCCGCGCTGCTGGCCCCGACCGAGGTGCTCGCCGCCCAGCACCACCGGGGCATCCTCGACCTGCTCGGCCCACTCGGCCGGGCCGGTGAGCTGGGCGCCGCCGAGGACGCCACGCGGGTGGAGCTGGTCACCGGCTCGCTCGGCGCGGCGGCCCGGCGCCGGGCACTGACCGAGGTGGCCGAGGGCCGCGCCGGCATCGTGCTCGGCACGCACGCCCTGCTCTACGAGGGCGTCGACTTCCACGACCTCGGCCTGGTGGTGGTGGACGAGCAGCACCGTTTCGGCGTGGAGCAGCGCGACGCGCTGCGCGCCAAGGCCGAGCAGCCGCCGCACGTGCTGGTGATGACCGCCACCCCGATCCCGCGCACCGTGGCCATGACCGTCTACGGCGACCTGGAGACGTCCACGCTGTCCCAGCTTCCGCAGGGCCGCTCGCCGATCGCGTCGCACGTGGTCCCGGCCGCCGAGAAGCCGGCGTTCCTGGACCGGGCCTGGCGCCGGCTGCGCGAGGAGGTCGCGAAGGGCCACCAGGCGTACGTGGTGTGCCCGCGGATCGGCGAGGGCCCGGTGTCGGACGAGGAACCGCCGCGGGAGGACGACAACGGGCGGCGCCCGCCGCTGGCCGTGACCGAGGTGGCCCCGCTGCTCGCCGAGGGGCCGCTGCACGGGCTGCGGATCGGGGTGCTGCACGGGCGGCTGCCGGCGGACGAGAAGGACGCGGTGATGCGCGCGTACGCCGACGGCGAGCTGGACGTGCTGGTCGCGACCACAGTGGTCGAGGTCGGCGTGAACGTGCCGAACGCGACGGTGATGATCGTGCTGGACGCCGACCGGTTCGGCGTCTCCCAGCTGCACCAGTTGCGCGGCCGGGTGGGCCGGGGCTCGGCCGCCGGTCTGTGCCTGCTGGTCACCGAGGCGGCCGAGGGCTCGTCCGCGCGGGAGCGGCTGGACGCGGTCGCCTCCACCACCGACGGCTTCAAGCTCGCCGAACTCGACCTGGAGCAGCGCCGGGAGGGCGACGTGCTGGGCGCGACCCAGTCCGGCCGGCGCTCGCACCTGCGGCTGCTGTCGTTGCTGCGGGACACGGAGCTGATCCGCGACGCGCGGGCCGAGGCGATCGAACTGGTCGAGGAAGACCCGGATCTTTCCCGGCATCCGGCGCTGGCGGCGTCGGTCGCCGCGCTGGTCGACGAGGAGCGCGCCGAATACCTGGAGAAGGGCTGACGCCCGGCGGTCGGCGGGCCCGGTGACCGCGCTGGTGGGAGTCCGCGGGACTGCGGCGCGCGCGTCGCGTGCCTAGGCTCGCGCAGATGTCGACACCATTCCTCGAACGCGGTGTGCTGCTGCTGGCCCGGGGCGACGAACTGCTTGTGGACCGGGCGGTCGGAGCGGCCGACGAGACGTCCGGCCGGCCGTGCACCGCGGCGACCCGGTTCCAGATCGCGTCGATCAGCAAGCAGATGGCAGCCGTGGCGGTGCTGCTGCTCGCCGAGCGCGGCGTGCTGCGGCTGACCGACCCCGTCACCCGGTGGCTGCCCGGCACGCCGCCGCCCGAATGGTCCGGCATGACGCTGCACCACCTGCTCACCCACACCTCCGGCCTGGGCCACTGGGAGGAGTACCCGGCGATCGACCTGCACGGGCCGGCCGAGCCGGACGAGCTGCTGGACCGGTTCGCGGCGCTGCCGCCGCTGTTCCCGCCCGGATCCGGGTGGCACTACAGCAGCCCCGGTTACGTGCTGCTGGCCCGGACCGTCGAGCGGGCGGCCGACCGGCCGTACGCCGCGTTCCTCGCCGAGGAGGTCTTCGCGCCGCTGGGCATGACTGGCAGCTTCGCCGGTGCGGGCGACGGCCGGCCGGACCTGGCGGTCGGGCACGAGGGCGGCCGTCCGGTGCCGTCCTGGGACCTGGCGACCGTGAGCATGGGCGCGGGTGACGTCTGGTGCACCGCTGCGGACCTGATGACCTGGCTGGACGTACCGCGCCGGGGCCGGCTGCTCGCCCCGGCCTCGGTGACGGCGCTGACCGCACCGCACGCACCGACCGGGCGGCCGGATGAGGCGTACGGCTACGGGTTCTTCGTCGGGCCGCTGGCCGGGCGGCGGGCGGTGCACCACTCGGGGGACAACGGCGGCTACAAGGCGTTCGCCGCCTGGCTGCCCGACTCGGACGAGCGGCTCGTCCTGCTGGCCAACCAGGCCGAGGTGAACCCGGCCGCTGTCACATCGGTGCTCGACGCGGTCTGATCCGCCCGCGTCGCACGCACGGCGAGGGCGCGCCGACCGGGTGGTCGGGTGAGGCGTACGGCTACGGGTTCTTCGTCGGGCCGCTGGCCGGGCGGCGGGCGGTGCACCACTCGGGGGACAACGGCGGCTACAAGGCGTTCGCCGCCTGGCTGCCCGACT
>NZ_RCVK01000346.1:0-13272 GCF_003667485.1 Micromonospora sp. BL1 | reverse complement strand
GCCCCGCCCTCACCCCCACGCACTCCGTTGATCAAGGAGTTTGTGTCCGGTTCACCGGCTCTGGATGACACAAACTCCTTGATCACCGAGGCGGGGTGGTCGAGCAGGGGAGAGCATCACGTGGTGGGCGGTCGTCCGGATCGGCCGAGGTGGAGGTCGGTGCGGTCTGCTGGTGGCGGCGGAGCAGCTCCTGGAGGGCGGCGATCTCGGAGTGCAGGGCCTGGCGTCCCTCCCGGGTGATCCGGATCCACGTCCGTGGACGACGTCCGTGGTAACCCTTCTCCACCTCGATCAGGCGTGCCTCTTCCAGCACAGTGAGGTGCCGGGACAGGTTGCCCGCGGTGAGTTCGAGGGCCTCCCGGAGATAGGCCACCTCCACCCGCTCGCCTTCGGCGGCGATGGTCAGGATGCCGAGCCGGTGCCGTTGGTGGACCGTGTCGTCGAGGCCGTTCGTCGGGAATGGCCCGCTCGCGCGAGGATCGTCCACGGTGCTCACGGTTACCGATTGTGCTGCTTCTTCGTGGCGGCGAGCGCCAGACCCCCGCCGATCAGCAGGATCGGTGCCGGGAGCATGGCGGCGAGCATGAAGCTGAACCGGGTCAGATCGCCGCTCTGCAGGTCGGAGATCTGGAACCAGGCGTTCACGGCGACGAGTACGACGGTGTAGAGACCGACCACCACCCACAGGCTGCGGCTGCGTTCGAGGTGGGCGAGAACCGCCAGACCCACGGCGATCACGAGGTGCGGCAGCATGCCCCGGTTGGCGAGGCCGAGCAGCGGACCGGTCAGCCAATTGGTGCCGCTCGACACGGGTGCGCTGGTGTTCAACAGCAGGAACTCCAGGACGATCGGAAGGGCGAGGCCGACGAGCGTGCCCGCGATGCCGGCGACGACGTACGCCCGGGTCGGGGTCTGGACGCCGGCTCGCCGGCCGTGCCAGCGGTACCAGGCCAGGCCGGCCAGATAGCCGCCGACGAGCGCCACCAGCCAGTACCAGCCCAGAGCGGCCGACTTCTCCAGGAAGCCGCCGCCGAGACCGGTCAGTGCGGGGCCGTCGGACCCGGCGCGCAGCGGGGGTGGCTCCACCGACTCGACGTACAGCGGCGCGGCCGCCGCGATGAGCAGCCCGAAGAGCAGGAGCGGAAGCCAGTACGCCTGACGAGCCGCCCGGGCCTGTCGGCGGAGTGTGGTCATCGAAGCGAGCAGTTCCTGAGCACTGTCCTCGCGGGGTGACTCGGACGGCATGGTTCCTCCCGGCAGCCGATGCGCTGTAACCCAAATAGGTTTGCATTGCAAACCCAAATAACGCAAGCGACAGCTCTTGCTTCGACATTCCTCTAGGTTGACAGACGTCAAAACAGGAGGCAAGGTTGGCCCTGCTTCGATAATCATCTAGACAGGGAGTTCACATGTCCCGCGTCCAGCTCGCCCTGCGCGTGTCCGACCTCGAAGGCTCCGTGGCCTTCTACAGCAAGCTGTTCGGCGTCGACCCGGCCAAGCGCCGCCCCGGCTACGCCAACTTCGCGGTGGAGAACCCGCCGCTGAAGCTCGTACTCCTCGAAGGTGAGCCCGGCCTGCCGACGGTGATGGACCACCTCGGGGTGGAGGTGTCCACCACCGAGGAGGTCAACGCCGCGACCAGCCGGCTCACCGAGTCCGGCCTGATCACCCTGGAGGAGAACGACACCGAGTGCTGCTACGCGCTCCAGGACAAGGTCTGGGTGCGCGGCCCCGGCGACGAGCCGTGGGAGGTCTACACGGTCAAGGCCGACTCGCCGCAGCTGGAGAAGGCGACCGAGAGCGCCTGCTGCGCCTCGGACACGGCGGCGCAGCCCGCCGCTGTCTGAGCCGCATACCGCGAGGTCCCCACCGGCTCGTCTGCCGGTGGGGACCTCTGTCGTCGTTGAGCCGCCTCAGCGTGCCCACCGCGTACGTCGACTATCGCGCTTTGGCGAACCTCAGCCGTTTGAAGCCCTCGACGTAGACGAACCGCTTGCCGTCCGGAGAGAAGCTCGGGTCGTGCGCGCGGGCGCCGTCGGCGATCCTCGTCTTCTTCCCGGTGCCGACGTCGACCGACCAGACCCCGCCCACGTGGTCCGACGAGACGGCGGCGATCACCGACCGGCCGTCCGGCGACACCGCCAGGTCGGCGAGGCCGGGAAGCTCCGTGACGAACCTGGCCGTGGCCGATCCGACGTCCCACTCGGTCAGGTGCCAGGTGAGATCGTCCGGACTCACCTCGGGAGGCAGCGGCAACCTGCCGAGGGAGTCGGGTGCGGTGATGAAGAACAGCCGGTCACCCAGCGCCGCGGGCGACCGTGCCAGCACCGTCGACTCGCAATCCGTGTCACCGCCACTGAGGTTGAAGGTCGTCCCGCCCACCGTCACCGGAGAGCCGAACTCGTACGCCTTCCCGTCGGCGAGCAGCTGGATTCCTCCCGGACCGCACTCCCGGGGTGCCTGCACAAATCCCCGGTCGGCACCGTTCACGAGTGCGGCGTCGACGAGGAAGCGTGTCGACGCCAGCGGCTCGAACGTCTTGTCGGCGGGCGAGTAGCTGAGCAGTTCGGTGCCGTCCCAGCCGCATTCGAGGGCCACCCCGAGGTCGCCGTCGGGGCCTGCGAACAGGAAGCTGAACAAGCCCGCTTCGCAGGTGGATACCGCCGGCGCGCGCGTGAGAACGGGTTCCTCGGCGCTCCCGTCGGGTCGCTGCCGCCACACCTCGGCTACTCCCGAGCCCGAGGTCGAGGTCACCTCCCGCAGGTAGTAGACCCAGCCGTCGGCGGCCCAGACCGGATGGAACAGGGAGACACTGTCCAGGAGCCCCGTGACCCGGCCACACCCGCCGAGCAGGATCACGGCCAGTACGAGGACCGGCGTCAGAGCCGTACGCAACGCACGCACACGCGACCCTTTCCGTACTCACCTGCCTCGTTCCGTCCGTCACTCAGGGGGCTCACCGTAGGCGCCGCCGCTGTTGCCGGGGTGCGTACCGTACACCCGTCAGGTACTCCGGGGTGGCGACCCGTGCCGGCCGTGGGTTCTGCCGTCGACGGGAAGCGCAACCCGTCGCGAGCCCTAGCGGGACCGGACCACGGCCGTGACCTCGACCTCGAGCACAGCGCCCGGCAGGAAGAGCTTGCTGATCTCGACAGTCGTGCTCGCCGGCGGCGGTGTCCCCGGGAAGAGACGGCGCCGGACGGCCGCGTACGCCGGAAGGTCAGCCAGGTCTGTCATGAACGTGCGGATGTGCAGCACGTCGTCGAAGCTCGCCCCGTGCGCCGCGAGCACGCCGCCCACGATCTCGAAGATCCGTTCGGCCTGGGGGCCAGGGTCTCCGGGGGCCACCACCTCGCCGTCGTCGTCGACGGCGACCTGTCCGGCGAGCATCAGCAGCGCGCCGCCGCCGACATCGATCCGGGCGACGTGCGCGAAGCGGTCGCCGAACGGAGCCGCGACGGATGCGGGGTTGTCCAGGGTGAGGTGCATCAGCATCCCTTCAGGAAGTCGGCTGAGACGAGGCAGGAGAGATCCGCGTCCTGGTCCGGCGCGGCCCGCATCAGGTCGAGGGCGGCCTCCAGCACGGGAGCCGGCACCGGGCGGCGCAGCGCCAGCCGTGCGTCCTTCGCCGCCAGCGCGACTGCGAACGAGGCGCCCGGCGCGGTGACCCGCCCGACCGCACCGCCGAGGGCCCCTCGGCCGAGCACGTCGAGGGCGGTCTGTCTGTCGACACCGAGCGCTGCGGCGACAGCCAGCGCGTCGTGCAGCGCGGCGACACCCGTCACCAGGCCCGTGTTCGCGACGAGTTTGACGGCGGCGCCTGCGCCGATCGGCCCGCAGTGACGGACCGAACCGAGTTGTTCCAGCACCGGAGCCGCCCTCTCCACGGCATCGGCGGTGCCGCCTGCGAAGATCGTCAGCGTGCCGGCCCGGGCGGCGTCGACGCTGCCGCCGACGGGGGCGTCGAGGAGTGAGACGCCCGCCGGAAGCCGGCCGGCCACTGCTCGGACTTCGTCCGGCCCGATCGTCGACATCTGCACCACGACCGTTCCGGGCCGGAGCGCGGCGGCGGCGCCGTCCGGCCCGAACAGCACCGTCTCGACCGCGCCGGCGTCGGCGAGCATGACGACGGCGACGTCGGCTCCGTCGACCGCGGCGGACGGGCTCGCGGCCACCGTCGCGCCGGCCGCGCCCAGCGGCTCCGAGCGCTCCGGGCTGCGGTTCCACACTCTGACCCGGTCGCCGCCGGCCAGGAGGCGGCGCGCTATCGGCGTACCCATGTGTCCTGTCCCGAGGACCGCGATGATCTTCACGCCGTAACGCTAGGCCGGGGAGAGCAATGCGACCAACGAATGTCTCGCATGCCTGCCATGCGTGATTACCATGCCTGCCATGGAGACTCAGCTGCTGGAGGTGTTCCGCACCGTCGCGCGGCACGGCTCGATCACGACCGCCGCACGCGCCCTCAGCTTCACCCAGTCGGCTGTCTCCCGGCAGATCGCCGCGCTCGAGGCCGACATCGGCGCTCGGCTCTTCGACCGGCTGCCCCGCGGCGTCGCCCTCACCGAGGAGGGGCGAGAGCTGCTCCCGCACGCCGAGGCGGTCCTCGACCGGCTCGACGCGGCCCGGCGTGACCTCGACGACCTGCGCGGGCTCGGCCGAGGGCGGCTGCGTGTGGGCGCCTTCCCGACCGCTGTCGCGGCTCTCGTACCCCGGGCGATGGCGTCGTTCCGCTCGTCCTACCCGGAGATCTCGCTGTCGCTGGTCGAGGGCGTGACGCCGCGGCTGCTGGAGCGCCTGCTCGCGGACGAGGCGGATGTGGCAGTGGTCAGCACCTCGCCCACGGGCGAGCTGGATCGCGAACGATTCGACCTGCGACATCTGCTCGACGAGCGGCTCCTGGTCGCGGTCGCGCGCGACCACCGGCTCGCGCGCCGCCGCTCGGTGCGCCTGGCGGACCTCGCCCAGGACGCGTTCGTCGTGGGCTCGGCCACCGCCGAGAACAGCCTGCTCCGGGCAAGCCTGCCCAGCGGCTTCTCGCCGCGCATCGACATCGTCGCCGCCGAGTGGACCGGCAAGCTGGGATGCGTCGCCGCCGGGCTGGGGGTGGCCCTGGTTCCGGCCCTGGCGGTACGCGGAACCCCGCCGGACATCGCCCTGCTACGCCTGCATCCGGACGACGAGTCGGTACGGCAGGTATTCGCGGCGACCGTGCGGGGCAGGACGCCGTCGCCGGCCGTCACGCACTTTCTCGAGCATCTGCGGGCGGAGGCGGCCCACCTGGGCTGAAAAGCAGAACGCCGACCTGCGTCTCCGCTGATCGGCGTTCCTGTAGCCCGGCGAAAGGCTATGTGGCCAGGGGCGGGGTCGAACCGCCGACCTTCCGATTTTCAGTCGGACGCTCGTACCAACTGAGCTACCTGGCCGTGGTGCTCGGCACATGCTACCGCACGGGCCGATACGCAGAACGCCGCGCATCGAGCTGCGCGGCGTCAGCGCTTGCGGTCCTGACGGGACTTGAACCCGCGACCTCCGCCTTGACAGGGCGGCGAGCACTCCAACTGCTCCACAGGACCTGGCTGGTGTTGCATCCGGCGCGAGCCGGACCGTGCCCCCAACGGGATTCGAACCCGTGCTACCGCCTTGAAAGGGCGGCGTCCTGGGCCGCTAGACGATGAGGGCGGCCCCGCCATCATTGCACACTCGCAACTTCAAGCGGACTTGCTCCCATCCGGCCCCGCCGGAGGCAGGAGAAGCATATGTCATGCCTGCGCGGACGACCAAACCGGTATGGGCCTGGCCGTGGAGCCGGGTAAAACCGCAGGTCAGCGCGGTAGGGCGATGCCGAATCTCCGCTTCAGGTCCGGAATCAGGTGCCGGCAGGCGGCCATCGTCTGGGCCCGGTCGCCGCCCGCGTCGTGCATCAGCACGACCGAGCCGTGCCGGGTGGCACCCTTCACCCGCTTGATGATCGTCTTCGCCGGTGGGTGGTCCCAGTCCTGCGGGTCCACGCTCCAGTGCAGCGGGCGCAGACCCATCTGCTTGGCGATCGTGACCTCCTCGGCCGTCCAGCGGCCGCCGGGCTGGCGGAACCAGGTGATCGGCGCCTTGGGCGCGGCGGCGTGGATGGCCTCGTTCGTCCGTTCCAGGTCGGCCCGGATCTCGGCGGCGGAGCGCCGGCCCAGGTTCACGTCGTGGTGCCAGCTGTGGTTGCAGAGCTGGTGCCCCTCGCGGACGATCCGGGCGACCAGCTCCGGGTAGCGCTTGGCCTGCTGCCCGACGACGCAGAAGGTGGCCTTCACGCGGGCTGCCCGGAGCTGGGCCAGGATCTGCGGGGTGTAGCGGGGATCCGGCCCGTCGTCGAAGGTGAGCGCCACACCGTTGCTCCCGCTGGCCCGGTGCAGGCCCGCCGGCAGCTTCTTCGGCACCGGGCGCAGCTTCGGCTTCGCGGGAGTGGTGTGGGTCGGTGAGGGCTTCGTCACCGGCGTCGGTGACGGCGACGCCGAGGCCGACGGCGGTGCGGCGGCCTTTTCGGGTGACTTGCCGGCTTCGCCGCAGCCGGTGACGAGGAGCACCAGGCCCAGGGCGAGCGCCGACAGGGCGCGTGGACGCATTCGTCGCTCCCGGAGGGGTCGGGGTCAGACGGACTTTCCGACCGTAGTGGACGCCGACCCGGAACGGGAGAGGGGCTCAGCTCGTCGTCGACTGGTCCAGCGAGTCCCGTACCGCCACGGCCAGCGACAACGCCTCGGCCAGGTCCACCGGCCGGACCACCCCGGCCGGCAGCGAGTCGGCCCGCCAGCCGGGCCCGGCGGCGAGCACCAGCAGCGGCCGGCGCGGGACGGTCAGCAGCGCGGTGAGCTGGCACGGGTCGGCCGTCGCGCGGGTGTGCGACCAGAGCACCACGGCCGCCGGACCGGTCCGGTTGACCGCCTCCACCAGGGCGGGTACCGGCACCCGGGCACCGAGCATGCGATAACTCACACCGGCCTCGGCCAGTGCGGCGGCGAGCGCCTCCAGCGGCAGCGAGTGCTGCTCCTCGTCGGCGCAGGACAGCAGGATCCGGGGCGGCCCCGTGGTCGGGTGGGCCCGGGCCACAGTGGCGAACGCCACCGAGACGCACCGGGACATGAGGTGTTCCACCTCGATCAGCGCGGAGGTGGCGGCGTGCCGCTCCCCGATGCCGGCGAGCACCGGCCGCAGCAGCCCCTCCCAGGTCGCCACCACCCCGTCGGCGGCCAGCGCGTCGGCGATGGTCCGGCCGATGGTCACCGAGTCCAGTCGCATGGCGGCACGGGCCAGCCCGCGCGCCGCCGGACCGGCCCGCCCGACCGGGATGGTGGTGCCGCCGCCGTCGCGTACCGTCGAGGCCCTCGCCTTGAGGCCGAGCCGCTCCGGAGGCAGCACGGCCGGCGCCTGCCGGGCCCAGCGGGCGGCCTCGGCGGGCGCGACCCCCTCGGCGGTCAGCCGGCGCATGATCTCCAGCCGGGCGAGGTCGGCCGGCGTGTACCGCCGGTGGTGGCCCGGCACGTGCTCGCTGGGGCCGAGACCGTAGCGCTGGTGCCAGGTACGCAGCGTGGTGACCGCCACGCCCAGTCGGCGTGCGACGGCCCCCGCGCTCAGCGCCTCATCGGCCACCCGACCGCTCCGGTGCCTCGGTGGCCGGTACGCCCGGCCGGGACGCGTCGGTCGGGTGCAGCAGCCGGTTGACCACGCCGCCCAGCCACGGGGCGTACTCGCGGGGGTGGGCGTCCAGGTCGGCCACCACCGCGCCGGGGTCGACCCAGCGCAGGTCGGCCACCTCGTCCGGGTCGGGCCGCGTGACCAGGTCGGCCGGTACGTCGGCGCGCAGCACGTGGTCGTACTCGAACTCGACGCGTCCGGTGGCCGGGTCCTCCGCGTAGTAGAGGTAGACGCCCACCTCGGTGAGGTCGACCGGGTCGACGCCGAGTTCCTCGGCGAGCCGCCGGTTGGCGGCCTCGGCCGGCGACTGGCCGGGCAGCGGATGGCCGCAGCAGGAGTTCGCCCAGCGCAGCGGGAACCGCGTCTTGACCGCGGCCCGCTGCTGCAACAGCACCCGCCCCTCGGGGTCGACGAGGAGCACCGAGAAGGCGCGGTGCAGCCGTCCGGGTGGCTGGTGGGCGGTCGCCACGGTGGTCTCGCCGACCACCCGGCCGTCGTCGTCGACCAGTTCGACCAGGTGGGTCTCCCGTTCGCTCACGACATCGTCCCGGTGATCCGGGCGGCGGCGAGCTTGCCGCTGATCAGCACCATCGGCACGCCGACGCCCGGCTGGGTGCCGGAGCCGACGAACACCACGTTGTCCAGCGTGCGGTGCAGGTTGGAGGGGCGGAACGGGCCGGTCTGGAAGAGGCTGTGCGCGGCGGCGAACGGGGTGCCGGCGGCCATGCCCTGCGCCGCCCAGTCGGCCGGGGTGACGGCCTCCATCACCTCGATGCCGTCGCCGAAGCCGACGTAGCCGCGCTCCTCGAGCGTGGTCACGAGCTGCTCGGCGTACCGCTGCGTCAGATCACCCGTCCAGTCGAACGGCGCGCGTTCGAGGTTCGGCACCGGTGCGAGCACGTAGTAGGTGTGCTTCCCGGCCGGCGCCACCGACGGGTCGGTGCGGCTCGGGTTCGTCACCAGCAGCGACGGGTCGGTCATCAGCTCGCCTCGGCGGATCACCTCGTCGAACGTGCCCTTCCAGGACCGCCCGAAGTGAATGTTGTGGTGGGCGATCTTGCCATAGCCCTGCGTCGAACCGATGTGCAGCACCACGCAGGACGGC
The DNA here is from genome assembly GCF_003667485.1 of Micromonospora sp. BL1. NCBI lineage: Bacteria > Bacillati > Actinomycetota > Actinomycetes > Micromonosporales > Micromonosporaceae > Micromonospora > Micromonospora sp. BL1. The sequence continues at coordinate 4,484 of NZ_RCVK01000346.1, read as the reverse complement.
GAGTAGGTGAGCTTGCGCTGCCGGCTGGGCGGCAGCAGATCCTGGTAGGCGACCGGCAGGTCCGGGTTGAGCACGACCGTGTCGGCGGGGATGAAGTCGCCGTCCGCGGTGACGACGCCGGTGGCACGGCCGTTTGCGGTCTCCACCCGGGTCACGGTGGTGCCGTACCGGATCTGCACGCCGTGCTTCTCCGCCGCGCCGGCCATCCCGCGCGAGACCGCGTGGATGCCGCCGCGCGGGAAGCACACCCCGGCCACCGAGTCGAGGTACGCGATGACCGTGTAGATCGCCAGCGCGTCGTGCGGCGACAGGCCCGCGTACATGGCCTGGAAGGAGAAGATCCGCTGGGTACGAGGGTCGCGGAAGAACTGGTTGATCTTCGTCTGGAGTCGCCGGAAGGCGCCGTTGGCGAACAGCTTCAACAGGTTGCCGGTGAGCAGGTCGGTCGGCGCGTCGAGGTTGCGCTCGATGAAGTCGGCCCGTTCCCACTGCCACAGGTTGCGCGCGTAGTCGACGAAACGCAGGTAGCCGTCGGCCTCCCGGGGGCCGCAGACACGCGCGATCTCGGCGGCCATCCGGGTGGTGTCGGTGATGACGTCGAGCGTCGACCCGTCCGGGTAGTAGGCGCGGTACGCCGGGTCGAGCGGGCTCAGGTCGAGCCAGTCGGTCAGCTCCTCGCCCACCGCGCCGAGCGCCTCGGCGATCAGGTCGGGCATGGTGAGGACGGTCGGGCCGGTGTCGAACTCGTACCCGTCGACGCTGAGCCGCCCGGCGCGCCCGCCCGGCACCGGCTCGCGTTCCAGCACCGTCACCTGCCGGCCGCTGCCGGCCAGGTGCAGCGCGCAGGCCAGCCCACCCAGCCCGGCGCCGACCACGACCACCCGGTCGGTCCGTCCCTTGACGGTACGCATTCCGGCCCCCTTGCTCACGAAGTTGCTCATCATGCCCGCCGCGCCGTGGCGGCGGTGGCGAGGCCGGTCAGCGCGGTGCGCGCCGTCTCGTCGATCGGTGCGGTGCCGAGCGCGGCGAGCGCGTCGGTCACCCGGTCGGAGATCATCCGCTCCACCCGGGCCGTGGCCCCGGTGTCGCGGACCACGTCGGCCAGCCGGTCCACCTCGCGTGCCGAGGTGACCGAGCCTGCCCGCTCCAGGGCGCGGCGCTGCGCCGGGTCGGCGAGCTGCCGGGCCAGCATCAGCAGCGCGGTCGGCTTGCCGGTACGCAGGTCGTCCCCGGCCGGCTTGCCGGTGGTCTGCGGGTCGCCGTAGACGCCCAGCAGGTCGTCGCGGAGCTGGAACGCCTCGCCGACGGCCAGCCCGTACCGGGTGTACGCGGCGATGAGCGGGTCGTCCGCGTCGGCGCCGGCCAGGCAGGCGCCGAACAGCAGCGGACGCTGGACGGTGTAGCTGGCGGTCTTGTACCGCGCCACCCGCAGCGCCCGGTCGACGGTCCAGTTCGCCGAGTCGTTCTCGCCGAGCACGTCGAGGAACTGCCCGGCGACCGTCTCGACCCGCATCTGGTCGTAGCAGCGGCGCACGTCGAGCAGCCGGTCCGCCGGGACCGCCGCGTGTGCCATCAGCCGGTCGGCCCACACCATGCAGAGGTCGCCGATGAGGACGGCGACGGCTTCGCCGTACCGGTCGGGGTCGCCCGTGTGTCCGGCGGCCCGGTGCCGGGCGGCGGCGGCCCGGTGCGCGGTGGGCAGTCCTCGCCGGGTGTCGGAGGCGTCCATCACGTCGTCGTGCACCAGCGCGAACGTGTGCAGCAGTTCGAGCGCGGACAGGGCCGGGAGCACCGAGCACAGCGGTTCCTCCCCGCCGACCACGCCCCGCCATCCCCAGTACGCGAACGTGGGCCGGACCCGCTTGCCGCCGGCCAGCACGCAGTCGCGCGCCGTCGCGGCGAAACCACCCATCGCTGCGTCGATCTCGGTGAGCGATTCGACTTCCGCGGCCAGGAACGCCGCGAGCGTCTCATCGACCCCTTTGATCAGGTCTTTCGTGAACGCGGCCAGTACGCCGCGGACCGGATCGTCCGTCGCCCCGGGCTGAGCCGGCGCGACGCGGAGCGCATTACCCGCAACTGCGTCGTTGGCCATGTGGGCGAGCGTACCCTAGGGTTACGAGTTGCGTCGATTGCTGCGTCGAAACTGAGGAGGGCCGATGGACACGGATCTGACCGCTGCCTATGACCGCTGCCGCGAGCTGCACCGGCGTCACGGCCGTACCTACTATCTCGCCACCCGGCTGCTTCCCGCCTGGAAACGGCGGCATGTGCACGCCTTGTATGGATTCACCCGGTACGCGGACGAGATCGTCGACCGCACCGAGGAGCTGCCGCCGGCCGAGCGGGCCGCCCGGCTGCGCGAGTGGTCGGATCGATTCGTCGCCGGGCTGCACGGTGCGTCGGTCGACGACCCGCTGCTGCCGGCCGTGCTGCACACCATCGCCGTGTTCGACCTGGACCGCGACGACTTCGCGTCGTTCCTGCGCAGCATGGCGATGGACCTGACGGTCATGTCGTACCCGACCTACGACGACCTGCTCGACTACATGGAGGGCTCGGCCGCGGTCATCGGCACCATGATGCTGCCGATCCTCGGCAGCTCCGACCCGGCCGCCGCCCGCGAGCCCGCCCGTCAGCTCGGCTTCGCGTTCCAGCTCACCAACTTCATCCGGGACGTCTCCGAGGACCTGGACCGGGGCCGGACCTACCTGCCCGACGAGGACATGGCCAAGTTCGACCTGACCCGTGACGACCTGCTCGCCGCCAAGGCCGCCGGCCGCACCACGCCGCGCATCCGCGAGCTGATCGAGTACGAGGTGACCCGCGCCCAGGCCCACTACGTCGCCGCCGCGCCGGGCATCCCGCTGCTCGATCCCGCCTCGCAGGCGTGCATGCGCACCGCGTACGCGCTCTACGGCGGCATCCTCGACGAGGTGGCCGCGCAGGACTACGACGTCTTCGTCCGCCGTGCCCTGGTGCCGCGGCGGCGCCGGATGGCGGTGGCCGCGCGGGCGCTGCTCACCCCGTCGGGCACGCCGGTGCGGGTGCCCGGCCCGGCACTGGAACCGGCCCTGGCCGGATGACCGGCCGGACGGCGGTGGTGCTGTTCACCCGCGACCTGCGGGTGCACGACCATCCGGCGCTCGCCGCCGCCTGCTCCGCGTTCGACCGGGTGGTGCCGCTCTACGTGCTCGACCCGGCGTTGCAGAAGCTCTCGCCCAACCGCACCCGGTTCCTGCACCAGAGCCTGGCCGACCTGCGCGAGGCGCTCCGCAGGCGCGGCGGCGACCTGGTGATCAGGCGCGGCGATCCGGTGGCCGAGACGGTCGCGCTGGCCCGGAAGGTGGGCGCCGAGGGCATCGGGCTCTCCGCCGACGTGAGCCGCTACGCCCACCGCCGGGAACGCCGTCTGCGTGCCGAGTGCGAGCGGCACCGGATGTTCCTGCGCCTGTTCCCCGGCCTCACGATCGTCGAGCCCGGTGCGCTGCGCCCCGGTGGCGGCGACCACTACCGCGTCTTCAGCCCCTACTTCCGGGCCTGGCAGGGCGTGCGGTGGCGCGACGAACTGGCCGCGCCGAAGCGGGTCCGGCTGCCCGACGGCGTCGACCCCGGCCGGCTGCCCGACCCGCCGAGGGGCGACAGCCCGGATGCCGCCGTCGGTGGCGAGACCGTCGCCGGGCGCCGGCTCACCGCCTGGCTGCCCACCCTCCATCGGTACGACGACATCCACGACGACATGGACGGCGACGAGACCTCGCGGCTCAGCCCGTACCTGCGCTTCGGGTGCGTGTCGCCGCTGGCGGTGGCGAACCGGGCGGGTGACCGGGACGGACCCTTCGTCCGGCAGCTCTGCTGGCGCGACTTCTACCATCAGGTGGTCGCCGGTTTCCCCGACCTGTCCACGGTCGCCTACCGGCGCGGTGCGCGCGAGGACTGGCGCGACGACCCGCACGCGCTCGACGCCTGGGCCGAGGGGCGGACCGGCATGCCGATCGTGGACGCCGGCATGCGCCAGTTGCGCGCCGAGGGCTGGATGCACAACCGGGCCCGCCTGATCACCGCCGGCTACCTGACCAAGCACCTCGGGCTGGACTGGCGGCCCGGCCTGGAGGTCTTCTTCCGGTGGCTGCTCGACGGCGACCGGGTCAACAACTCGGGCAACTGGCAGTGGGTGGCCGGCACCGGCAACGACACCCGGCCGTACCGGGGCTTCAACCCGGTACGGCAGGCCGAGCGCTACGACCCCGACGGCGCGTACGTGCGGCGCTGGGTGCCGAAGCTTGCGTCGGTGGCGGGCAAGGCGGTACACCAGCCGTGGCGGCTGCCCGACGAGGTGCGCCGCACGATCGACTACCCGCCGCCGTTGGAGGTGTCCGGCACCGACCCGGTCTGGCTCCGCTGACGCTGACGCTGCCGCTCGCCGCTCGCCGCTCGCCGCTCGCCGCTCGCCGCTCGCCGCCCGCCGCCCCCCGGTCGCGGCC
>NZ_RCVK01000296.1:0-13295 GCF_003667485.1 Micromonospora sp. BL1 | reverse complement strand
GGCTGGGGTGGGACGGGGACGGGGACGGCGGCGGGGACCGTGGGTCCCCGCCGCCGTCCGGGCGCTCGGTCAGGTCACTGCTTGAGCATGTTGTCCAGCAGCAGGGCGCAGCGGATCAGGCCGAGGTGGCTGTACGCCTGCGGGTGGTTGCCCAGCCCGCGCTCGGCCAGCGGGTCGTACTGCTCCGGCAGCAACCCGGTCGGCCCGGCCGTGTCGAGCATCTGGGTGAACAGCTCCTCGGCGTCGCTGCGGCGGCCGGTGCGCAGGTACGCCTCGATCAGCCACGACGTGCAGATGTGGAAGCCGCCCTCCCGGCCGGGCAGGCCGTCGTCCCAGTGGTACCGGTAGACGACCGGCCCGCTGCGCAGCTCCGCCTCGATCTTGAGGACGGTGGAGAGGAAGCGCGGGTCGTCGCCGGCGAGCAGCCCGGAGATGCCGATCCACAGCGACGAGGCGTCCATCTCCTCGTAGCCGTAGGCGACGCTGTACGCCTCGGCCTCCGGGTGCCAGCCGTGCTCCAGCACGTTCGAGGCGATCCGGTCGCGCAGCTCGACCCACTCGGGCCGGTCCTCGCCGCCGTGCCGGCGTACCACGTGCAGCGCCCGGTCCACTGTCATCCAGAGCATGACCTTGGAGAAGACGTGGTGCCGCGGGGGGAGGCGGGCCTCCCAGATGCCGTGGTCGGGCTCGTGCCAGCGGCGGCGTACCGCCTCGACCATGTTCTCCAGCACCCGCCACTCGTCGTCGCGGATCGAGCCCCGGGCGTCGGCCACCGCCGCGATCAGGTCCGCGACCGGGCCGAAGACGTCGAGCTGGAGCTGGTGGTTGGCGAGGTTGCCGACGCGTACCGGCCGGGAGCCGGCATAGCCGGGCAGCGTGTCGATGACCGCCTCGGCGCCCAGCTCGAAGCCGTCCACCGTGTAGAGCGGGTGCAGCCGCTCCGGGTGCCCGCCGGTGCGCTCGACCACGCCGTCGATCCAGCGCAGCAGCCCTTCGGCCTCCTCGGTCGAGCCGAGGTCGACCAGCGCGCGGGCGGTCATCGCGGCGTCCCGCAGCCAGCAGTAGCGGTAGTCCCAGTTGCGGACACCGCCCAGCTCCTCCGGCAGCGACGTGGTGGCCGCGGCGAGGATCGACCCGGTCGGCTCGTGGCAGAGGCCGCGCAGCGTCAGCGCACTGCGGGCGACCAGGTCCCGGGCGGTCGCGGGCAGCCGCAGCGAGGCCACCCAGTCCTTCCAGGGCTGTTCAGCGGCGGCCTGCCGCTCGTGCAGCGGCAGCCGGTGCGGTTCCAGGCTCTGCGTGCCGAAGCGCAGCTCCAGCACCACCTGGCCGCCGGCCGCGGACAGGTCGACCACCGCCTTCGCGGTCTCGTACCCGGCGTCGTTGGTGACCTCCCACTCGACGCCGGGGGAGTGCAGCGCGACCGGCTCGTTGGAGCCGAGCACCAGCAGGCCGTCGTCGAGCGGCTGGAGCTGCACCGCCACCTGGCCGAACTCGGGGCGCGGCGCGAACTCGACGCGGGCCCGACCGGTGCCGCTGAGCACCCGGACCAGTGTCGAGTCGCCGCTGACCACGGCCGGGTCGTCCGGCGTGGTCTCGCGGACCGGCAGGTCGAGCCAGTCGGTCACGGTCAGGCCAGACCAGCGGGTCTCGACGGTCATCGTGTTGCTGCGGTAGCGCTGGCCCAGCGGGATGCCGCCCCGCTCCGGGCCGACCGTGAAGTGCCCGGCCGGGCTGCCGCCGACCAGGTCGGCGAAGATCGCCGCCGAGTCCGGCTTCGGGTGGCACAGCCAGGTGATCTTGGCTTCCGGGGTGACGAGCGCGACGGTACGGCCGTTCGCCAGCATCGAGTGCCGCTCGATCGGCACCGCCCGCTCGCCGAACAGCCAGTGCCGCCGCGTCTCCAGCAGCAGCCCCAGCGCGCGGGCCGCCTCGATCGGCTCGGCCACCCGGTAGTCGGCCCGGGTCTCCCCGGGGCCGATCTTGATGCCGACGTCCGGCCCGGTCAGGTTGCCGAAGGCGTTCTCGTCGGTGACGTCGTCGCCGATGAACAGCACCGCGCTCGCGGCGAGCTGGGTACGGAGCTGGTCGACGGCGGTGCCCTTGTTGGTCACGACCACCGACAGCTCGATGACCTCCTTGCCCTGGGTGACGGTCACGCCCTCCCAGGTCGCGGGGCCGTTGCGGACCGCCTCGACGGCCCGGGCGGCGACGTGCGGGTCGACGCCCCGGGTGTGCACGGCCACGCTGGCCGGCTTGCGTTCCAGGCGGATGCCCGGGTGCTCGGCGGCGATCTCGCGCAGCGCCTCACGGAGCCGGTGCCGGACCGCGATCAGCTCGGGGGTGAGCCGCTCGACGAAGCCGATGTCGAACTCCGAGCCGTGGCTGCCGACGAGGTGCACCTCGCTGGGCAGCCGGGAGAGTGTGGCCAGGTCGCGCAGCGCCCGGCCGGAGACGACGGCGACGCTCGTCTGCGGCAGTGCGGCGAGCGCGCGTACGGCCGCCACCGACTCGGGCAGCGGCACGGCCTTGCTGGGGTCCTCGACGATCGGCGCCAGTGTGCCGTCGTAGTCGCAGGCGACCAGGAGTTGCGGAACCCGGGCGATACGGCCGATGGCGGCACGCAGTTCGGGATCCAGCACGCCGCCGTGGGAGGCGGCGGGGGCGGGCGAGGTCACGCAGCCTCCGTATCGGGGACGCCGAGCTCGCTGAGGAACGACTTGGCCCAGTGGCCCACGTCGTGGCTGCGCAGATGGCGCTGCATGACGCGCATCCGGCGGCGGGCTTCGGGCTTTTCGACATGCACGGCCCGCAGCAACGCGTCCTTCACCGCGTCCGGGTCGTGCGGATTACACAGGAACGCCTGGCGCAGCTCTGTCGCGGCGCCGGCGAACTCACTGAGCACGAGCGCGCCGCCCTGGTCGGCGCGCGATGCGACGTACTCCTTGGCCACCAGATTCATTCCGTCTCGCAGCGGGGTCACCATCATCACGTCGGCCGCGACGTACATCGCGGCCAGTTCGGAGCGACTGTACGACTGATGCAGATAATGCACGGCAGGCACGCCGACCCGGCCGAATTCACCATTGATCCGGCCAACCTCGCGTTCCACCTTCACCCGAAGTGCCTGGTAGTGCTCCACACGCTCGCGGCTGGGCGTGGCGACCTGCACCATAACCGCGTCCGGAACTGTCAACTTTCCGTCAGCGAGGAGTTCTCGGAAGGCCTTCAGCCGGAGTTCGATGCCCTTGGTGTAGTCGAGCCGGTCGACGCCCAGGATGATCGTCTTCGGGTTGCCCAGCTCCTCCCGGATCTGCTTGGCCCGGGCCTGGATCGCCGGATCCTCGGCCAGCCGCTCCATCTCCTTGGTGTCGATCGAGATGGGGAACGCGCCCGCCTTCACCTGCCGGCCGTCGACCTGGATCATCTGGCCCTCGTAGCGCAGGCCGAGCAGGTGCCGGGCCAGGCGGACGAAGTTCTGCGCCGCCAGCCGCTGCTGGAAGCCGACCAGGTCCGCGCCGAGCAGTCCACGCAGGATCTCGGTGCGGAACGGCATCTGCATGAACAGCTCGATCGGCGGGAACGGGATGTGCAGGAAGAAACCGATCCGCAGGTCCGGCCGCAGCTCCCGGAGCATCGCCGGCACGAGCTGGAGCTGGTAGTCCTGGACCCAGACCGTGGCGCCCTCGGCGGCCACGTCGGCGGCGGCCTCCGCGAACCGGGCGTTGACGAGCCGGTACGCCTCGCGCCAGCGCCGCTTGTAGGCGGGCGTCTCCACCGCGTCGTGGTAGAGCGGCCAGATCGTGGCGTTCGACTGGCCCTCGTAGTAGCGCTCAAGCTCCTCGGCGCTCAGCGGCACCGGGTGCAGGCGGATGCCCTCCAGGTCGAACGGCTCGGGCGCGGCGCCGGTGCCGCCGGCCCACCCCACCCAGGTGCCCTGGTGCTCGGCCAGCACCGGGTGCAGCGCGGTCACCAGCCCGCCGGGGCTGCGCCGCCACTGCCGCCCCTCGGGTGTGCTCACCTCGTCGACCGGCAGGCGGTTGGCCACTACGACAAAGGAGCTACGGACGGTCACGATCGGCCACCTCCGGGTACTGACGGGTCCACCGCGATGAGCGTACTGAGCGTAGCTGCGGCGTCTGATCCCCCGTGCCGGAGTTACCTACCCGTCCCAGAACCGCCGAACCCATCGCGTGATCTTGTCGACACCGGCGGTTCAGAGGTCGATGATCGGCCACTCCTTGGGCAGCACCTCACCGAGCAGTTCCCGCCGGTCGCTCATGATCGGTGTGGTGGCCCGTGCGGCCTCCAGCGCCACCTGGGCGAGGTCCATGCTCGGGAGCGTGCGCGACCAGCCGCCGAGGAACATGCACATGTCGTGCGCCACGGGGGTGACGACCACGTGGTCGAGATCGCCGAGGATGTCCAGCAGGCGCCAGCCGTCGACGGCCACCTGCCGGTACGCCTCGGCGAGACAGAGCGCCGGCACGATCACCGTCTGCCCCCGGTCCGCGACCGCCGCGATCTGCTCCCCGACTGCCTCGGTGCCCTCCGAGTAGGCCAGCAGGCACGCGGTGTCGAGCACCAGCCCAGGGTCAGTCACGGGTCGGCCGTCCACGTGTCGACTCGCTCAGCAACGCGGCGGCCCGGGCGCGCAGTTCCGGGGTGATCTTCGCCTGGGCTTCGTCGAGCGCGTGGCCCGCGTCGGCGAGCCCGCCGTCGGACAGCCGGAAGCCGACCTGCCGGAGCGTACGCCGGGTGCGCTCGCCCGCCATCCGTTGCCGCACGCTCTCGGTGACGAACGCGGAGACGTTCGGCTCCTGGGCCAGTCGTTCGGCCACGTCGTCGGGCACGCTGATGGCGATCTTCTTGGTCATACTGCCGACGTTAACGAGTAGTACCCGTGTCGGCAACGAGGCTCGCCGCCGTACCCCTGGGGTGGGGTGATGTGGGCGTCGCGGTCCGTACCTGTCAGGATTGACGGCGGCGTGCGTGCGGCCGGCTCCCGGCCGGCGGCGGCCGGCGGAGATCGACGCCGGCCCCCCGCACCCGACAAGCCCGCGATCGCAACCGACGGAGGTAGCCCGCACCGTGGCCCAGTTCATCTACGTCCTGGACAAGGCGCGCAAGGCGCACGGCGACAAGGTCGTGCTCGACAACGTGACGCTGAACTTCCTGCCGGGTGTCAAGATCGGGGTGGTCGGTCCGAACGGCGCCGGTAAGTCCAGCCTCCTCAAGATCATGGCAGGGCTGGACCGGCCCAGCAACGGCGAGGCCCGGCTCATGCCCGGCTACTCCGTCGGCATGCTCGCGCAGGAGCCGCCGCTCAACGACGCCAAGACGGTCCTCGGCAACGTCGAGGAGGCGGTCGCCGAGACCAAGGCCAAGCTGGAGCGGTTCAACAAGATCGCCGAGCAGATGGCCACCGACTACTCCGACGAGCTGATGGAGGAGATGGGCAAGCTCCAGGAGGATCTGGACGCCGCCGACGCGTGGGACATCGACTCCAAGCTCGAACTCGCGATGGACGCGCTGCGCTGCCCGCCGCCGGACGCCGACGTCACCACGCTCTCCGGTGGTGAGCGCCGCCGGGTGGCGCTGTGCAAGCTCCTGCTGGAGGCGCCGGACCTGCTGCTGCTCGACGAGCCCACCAACCACCTGGACGCGGAGAGCGTGCAGTGGCTGGAGCAGCACCTGGCCAAGTACGCCGGCACCGTCCTGGCGATCACCCACGACCGGTACTTCCTGGACAACGTGGCCAACTGGATCCTGGAGCTGGACCGCGGCCGGGCCTACCCGTACGAGGGCAACTACTCCACCTACCTGGAGAAGAAGGCCGCCCGGCTCTCCGTCGAGGGACGCCGCGACGCCAAGATGCGCAAGCGCCTCTCCGAGGAACTGGAGTGGGTCCGCTCGAACGCCAAGGCGCGGCAGACCAAGTCCAAGGCCCGCCTGGACCGCTACGACGAGATGGCCGCCGAGGCGGAGAAGACCCGGAAGCTGGACTTCGAGGAGATCCAGATCCCGCCGGGCCCGCGCCTGGGCAACACCGTGATCGAGGCGCAGAACCTCACCAAGGCGTTCGGTGACCGGGTGCTGATCGACGACCTGTCGTTCTCGCTGCCCCGCAACGGCATCGTCGGCATCATCGGCCCGAACGGCGTCGGCAAGACCACGCTGTTCAAGACCATCGTCGGGCTGGAGCAGCCGACCAGCGGCTCGGTCCGGGTCGGCGAGACCGTCTCGCTGTCGTACGTCGACCAGAACCGGCAGGGCCTGGACGGCGACAAGACCGTCTGGGAGGTCGTGTCCGACGGGCTGGACCACCTCATGGTGGGCAAGGTCGAGATGCCGTCCCGTGCGTACATCGCCGCGTTCGGCTTCAAGGGGCCGGACCAGCAGAAGCCGACCAAGGTGCTCTCCGGCGGCGAGCGCAACCGGCTCAACCTGGCGCTGACGCTGAAGATCGGCGGCAACGTGATCCTGCTCGACGAGCCGACGAACGACCTGGACGTGGAGACGCTGTCCAGCCTGGAGAACGCGCTGCTGGAGTTCCCCGGCTGCGCCGTGGTGATCTCCCACGACCGGATGTTCCTGGACCGGGTCGCCACGCACATCCTGGCCTGGGAGGGCGACGACCAGAACCCGGCCAAGTGGTTCTGGTTCGAGGGCAACTTCGAGGCGTACGAGAAGAACAAGGTCGACCGGCTCGGCGCCGAGGCGGCCCGCCCGCACCGGGTGACCTACCGCAAGCTCACCCGTGACTGACCGCTTCGTCTACCACTGCGCGCTGCGCTGGTCCGACCTGGACGCGTACGGCCACGTCAACAACGCCCGCTTCCTCACGCTCTACGAGGAGGCCCGGGTGGCGATGATGTTCGCCGGCGGCCGGGCGTGGGGAGTGGGCTCGTTCGCCGACGGTGTGGTCATCCGCCGGCACGAGGTCGACTACCTGCGCCCGGTCGACTACGCGCTCGGCCGGGCCAGCGCCGAGGCCGCGCCGACGGTACGGATCGAGCTGTGGGTGGACCAGATCAGGGCCGCCTCCTTCTCGGTCGCGTACGAGCTGTACGACGGCGACACGCTGGCCGGCACCGCCCGGTCGCTGCTGGTGCCGTTCGACCTGGCGGAGCAGCGCCCGCGCCGGATCTCGCCGGAGGAGCGGGCGTTCCTGCTCCGCTACGCGCCGGGGCTGAACGGATGACCGGGCACGGGTTGACCGGGGCGGCCGACGCCGGGGCGTTCCTGGCCCGGCTGGTCCGGTTCGACCCGGCCACACTGGTGCGGCTGCGGCCGGTGCCGGGTGCGGGCCGTACCGCCCTCTGGGCGCGGCTGCCGTGGGGCGTGCTCGTGGTCCGTACCGTGCCGGGCACCGCCCCCGGGGACGTCACTGTCGCCGCGGGGGAGCTGCTGGCCGAACTCTCCGCCGGCGGCGGGGCGCTTCCGGTACGCCGGGACGACGGCTGGCGGTGGCAGCTCCCACCGGCGGCGAGCCGGGCGGTGGAGGCGCTGCCCGGCGCCGAGCTGCGCCGGATCGCGGAGGCGGCGGCCGGGACGCTGCGCGAGGCGGCCACGCACGGCGTGGCGGGCCGCGCGGTCGGGCAGCGGGTGCTGCGGGACGCGCTGCTGGACCACGTCGCGGTGGTGGTGACCCCGGACGAGGCGCCGCGCACGCCCGTGGACGTGTCGCAGCGGCTGGTGCAGGCCCTGGTCCGGATGGGTTTCCTCGGTGCCGGCGCGGACGACGTTCAGGTGCGCACGGCGGGCCGATGGGTCGGACTCGTCGGACCGTTCGGGGCGGCCTGGTCGCGTACCGTCGCCGATCTTGCACTCAGGCCGACGCCAGGTCATCCGAACGGATGACCCCGGTTCGTCCTTCCGGTTTGGGGCGGTCGTTGGGGGGATGCCTCACGCCGTCTGTCCGGGTACCGTCCATCCTCGGATCCAACGCACCGTAGGCGTCCGGATCCGCTGGGGAGTGAGGTGCGCGAGCGATGCCGTGGTGGTCATGGCGCCCTGGTCCCGCCGCTGGCGGGGAGCCGGAGACTCGAAGCGGGACCACAGTGGATGACACCATCCGGGTCGGCCCACCGACCCCTCGCCAGCCGGGGGACGACGTGGCGCCACCCGAGCGGCCGGTCCTCGCGGACATGCCGGCCACCGTCGCGCCGGTCACGCTGAGCCGGGTCTGCGACGCGCTCGACCTGCTCGACGTCCGCTACCTGGCCGACGGCGACGGCAACCTGCTGGCCATGTGGGAGCGGCACGCCGTGCTGGTCGCGCTGGAGGGCCCGGAGGACGAGATCCTGGTGATGCGGGCCCGCCCGCACGCGACGGTTCCGCCGGACTGGGCCGACCGCGCCTACCGCGTGGTGAACGAGTGGAACCACACCCGGCGCTTCTGCAAGGCGTACATCGGTGACCCGACCGAGCGCGGTCAGCTCCCGATCTACGCCGAGTTGCAGGTCCCGCTCGGCGCCGGCGCCCACGACGCGCTGCTCGTCGAGATGCTCGACTGCGGCGCGGCGGTCGCCGTCACGTTCGTCGACTGGCTGCACGACGAGGGCGCCCTGCTCTGAGCCGGGCCGGCCGGGCTCAGCCGGCGGCCGGATCCTCCATCACGTTCACCATGAAGTAGGCGGCCCGCTCCAGGTAGTCCCAGAGCGCGGCGGCGAGCTGCGGCGGCAGGTCGAGCGCGTCCACCGCCCGGCGCATGTGCAGCAGCCAGGCGTCCCGCTCGGCCGCGCCGATCCGGTACGGGGCGTGCCGCATCCGCAGCCGCGGGTGGCCGCGCTGCTCCGAGTAGGTGTGCGGGCCACCCCAGTACTGGATGAGGAACAGGGTCAGCCGGTCCGCCGCCGGGCCCAGGTCCTCCTCCGGGTACATCGGCCGCAGCAGCGGGTCGTCGGCGACACCGGCGTAGAACTCGTCCACCAGCTTGCGGAAGGCCGGTTCACCGCCGATCGCCTCGAAGAGGGTCATCGACTCGCCTGGGGAAGTCACGCTTCCATCCTGCCAGGTGCGGCCCGGCGCCTGCGCCCGCCCGCGGGGCGGCGCGGATCACGTCACCGCGTGCCGGCGTCGGCCGTGCTCGTGGTTCCGGTCACCCGACGCGGGGCCGCGCGCGGGCGCGTGCGCGGTTCCGCCGCCGGCCGGCGACTCGGCGCGGGCCGTCGCGATGGCGTCGTGGATCACCTGCGGCCGGGGCCAGGCGAGTGCCGCCACAGACATGATCAGCACCCCGGCGGCGCTCCACACGCCGACCACCGACGGGACCGAGAAGCGCTCGGCGAGCGCGCCCGTGGCCAGCACAGCGGCGCCCTGGATGATCTGTGTGCCGCTGGCCATGACGCCGAACGCCCGGGCCCGGAAGCCGTCCGGGAGCGCCTGCACGAACAGGCTGTTGGCGACCGGGACGAGCCCGGCGACGGCGAAGCCGCACCCGGCGGCCAGCAGTGCCACCACCGCCGGCGGCGGATTGAACAGCGCGGGTACGAGCGTCGCCGGCGCGATGATCATCAACGGTCGCATCAGCGTCAGCCGCCGGTCCGGGCCGACGAGCCGGCTGATGGTCAGCCCGCCGAGGATGTATCCGACCGGGACGGCGGCCATGATCAGCCCTTGGGCGGTGCCGGCGTCCATCCCGCCGTCGGTCCGGTCGGCGGCCCAGCCCGCGGCCAGCCCCTCCGGGACGATCGAGAAGAGCATCGCGCTGAACACCAGTACCGCGATGGCGCGCAGCACCGGCCGCTCGAAGACGATCTGGAAACCCTGGACGGTCTCCCGCAGCAGGTGACTGCGGTGCACCTCGGTCATCGCCGGTGGCCGCTCGCGTACGCCGAAGCGGACGATCGCGGCCGACACGGCGAAGGTCACCGCGTTGACGAGCAGCGCTGTGTTCGGGTTGAGCGCCGCCACCGTGGCGCCGATCAGGTAGCCGACGACCTGGGCGGCCTGGCCGGCGCTGGTGAACGCGGACAGGCCCACGACCAGCCGGTCCCCGGTCAGGATGTGCGGCATCAGCGCGGACCGCGCCGCCTGGCTCGGCGGGTTAGCGAGCGTGGCCAGGAAGATCAGCGCGAAGACCGACCAGGTCGGCATCCAGGGCATCGCGACCAGCGCCATCAGCGCCATCCGGAGGACGTCGCAGACCACCATGACGCGCCGGTAGTGGTGCCGCTCGGCGAGCGCGGAGAGCAGCGGTCCACCGACCAGCCACGGAAGGTAGCTGGCGGCGAACGCGGCGGCGGAGAGCGCGACCGAATCGGTCTCGCGCAGCACGAGCACTGTGACCGCGGCGCGGGCCAGGTAGTCACCCACCCAGGACAGGGTGTTGGCGGCGAAGATGGCGCGGAACTCCGACTGACCGAAGACGTCCCGGAAGGTGGCCGGGCCCTCCCGGGCGGGTCGCGCGTCGGACACCGTCGCCTCCATCGTTCCTGGTCGACCACTTGTGATGGCCCGACCGGGAACCGTCGTCAGATCAATCGATCAGCGAGGACACGAGCACGCCCCCCGGTGGAGCGTGTGCACCGGATTCTGCCCGATCGTCTGACAACTGGCTAGGGCGAACGGATTGATCGTCGCATCTCCGACTGAACGAACGGACGATACCCGAGGGGCCGCGCGGTGCGGAACCCCGGAAATCAGCCCGGCTCGTCCGGCGGCTCAGGTGGGTCCGCCGGTGCCCGTACCCTCGGCGGCGGGCGGCGCCGGCGGCTGGACCGGCAGGCCGGGGAACAGCCGGGCGGCCGCGATCTGCGCGACGATCCCCGAGTTCTCCAACGCCTCCGCGAGGCGCCGGCGCAGCTCGCGCCCGACCGCGAACTGCCCGTCCGCCGTGGTCTTGACGACGGTACGGATCACCGCGCCGTCGACTGTCATCTGCTCGACGCCCAGGACCTCCGGCTGCTCCACGATGCTCGGCGCCAGCTCCGGGTCCAGCGCCACCGACGCCGCCGCGGTACGCAGCACGGCGGTGGCCTCCTCGGTGCCGGCGAAACCGATCGGCAGGTCGACCACGACCAGCGCCCAGCCCTGGCTCTTGTTCCCGACCCGGACGATCTCGCCGTTGCGGATGTACCAGAGCACGCCGCGGCCGTCCCGGACCGTGGTGACCCGCAGCCCCACCGCCTCGACCACGCCGGTGGCCTCGCCCAGGTCGACGGTGTCGCCGACGCCGTACTGGTCCTCTATCAACATGAACAGGCCGGCGATCAGGTCCTTCACCAGGCTCTGCGCGCCGAAGCCGAGCGCCACGCCGGCGATGCCCGCGCTGGCCAGCAGCGGGGCCAGGTCGAAGCTGAACTCCTTGAGCACCATCAGCAGCGCGATGCCGAAGACGAACGCGGTGACCATGCTGCGCAGCACCGACCCGATCGCCTCGGCCCGCTGCCGCCGCCGCTCCGGCACGAACTGGTCCGGGTCGAGCGTGGCGCTGGGGATGCGTTCCCGCAGCGGGCGGAGCATGGTCGGCACCGCGCCCTGGGTGGTGGTCCGGACCAGCCGGTTGATGGTCCGGTGCAGCGCCCACCGGGCGGCCACCGCGATCAACAGGATCAACGCGACCCGTAGCGGCTTCAGCAGGATCCAGTAGCTGCTCTCGGCGAACCAGGCGGAGCCGGTGAGCCGGTACAGGAACTCGCAGGAACTGCTGCCCTGGCAGTCCGGGCGCCGGTCGGAGAAGGCCGACAGCAGGGCGGAGATCAGGTCGGAGACGTTCACCCTGCTTTCGTACCGCACCGGTGACGAGCGGCGGACACCGCCACCTCGGTGAAGTGTCGCTACCGGAGGGGGTAGCCCGGATTAGTACGTGCAATCCGGGGCGCGATCAGGGACTATTGGCGCAACGGACGTCGGTGATCCGGCCGGCGTCGGAGCCGTTCCGCGCTGTCCGCGGGGCGGTTCCGGCGCAGACGAGGCGGGAGCGACTGGACCGGGAGGGTGAGCGCGATGCCTGACATACGACCCACGGCGGGCTCCGGTGCACTCGTTCTCAACGCCACCTACGAGCCCCTGTGCGTCGTGTCGGTGCGTCGTGCCGCGATCCTCGTCCTGTCCGCCAAGGCGGTCTGCGTCGCCGACGGCGAGGGCATCCTGCACAGCGCGCGCAACGCGTTACCGGTGCCCTCGGTGGTACGCCTGACCCGCTACGTCCGGGTGCCGTACCGCACCCACGTCGGGCTGTCCCGGCGGGCCGTGTTCGCCCGCGACGGGTGGCGGTGCGCGTACTGCCGGGGGCCCGCCGAGACCATCGACCACGTCTTCCCACGCAGCCGGGGCGGCCGGCACGCCTGGGAGAACGTGGTCGCCGCGTGCGCGCGGTGCAACCACACCAAAGGCGACAAGACGCCCGCCGAGCTGGGCTGGCGGCTGCACCACCTGCCGGCCGCGCCCAAAGGAGCCGCCTGGCGGGTGCTCGGGCACCGCGCCCCCGACCCGCGCTGGGCGGACTGGCTCGACCTGCGCGAGCCCGAGCCCGAGGCGGCCTGACCGGCCCGCTCAGCGCGCCTTGACCAGCGAGGCGTAGACGACCAGGTTGTCCGCGTACCCGGTCTCGCCCCCCACCCAGCGCCCGCCGCAGGTGATCAGCCGCAGGTTGGGCCGGCTGAAGTCGCCGTAGACGTCCTCCACCGGCAGCTTCTCCTTGCCGTACCGCTCGATCGACGTCACCTCGAACACCGCCACCGAGCGGTCCTCCCGCGTCACCTCGATCCGGTCGCCGTCGTCCAGCTCCCTCAGCCCGTGGAAGACGGCCGGACCGGTGGTGGTGTCGACGTGCCCGACGAGCACGGCCGGTCCGTACTGGCCGGGGGTGGGGCCCTGGTCGTACCAGCCGACCTCGCCGGCCCGCTCCACGTCCGGCACGGCGATGCTGCCGTCCGGCGCGATGCCCACCCGGTGCACCGGCGCACGCAGGTCGAGCTTGCCGATGCTCAGGCCGGTCGGTGGACTGGCCGGCAGCACCGGGAACTTCTTCGGCGGCGGGCGCAGGCCGGCGACGATCCGGTCCGGCAGCACGCTGACGCCGGTCACCCGTTCCACGCCGAGCATGGCCACGATCAGCGCCATCACGCTCGCCACCACGAGCACCGGGACACCCGGGTTGCGGCTCGGGGCGTACCGGCGGGTGGTGGTCCTGGCGGCGCGGGCCGGAACCGGCCGGGACTGCGGGTCGGCGGTGGCGACGCTGGCCGAGAACGCGTGCCCGGCGACGTGGGCGAACCGGCGCGCGGCCCCGGCGGTCAGCCGCAGCGCCGCCCGGAGCCGGCCGGCGCGCTGCGGCTGACCGCCGGGGC
>NZ_RCVK01000167.1:0-13317 GCF_003667485.1 Micromonospora sp. BL1 | reverse complement strand
GATGGGAAGGCGACGGCCCCGGTGGCTTTCGCCTACCGGGGCCGTCGCCCTCGAACTGTGCGGACCTTAGGCGGCGTCGTCCGCGCCGGTGGCGGCGGTGCCGCCGAGGTCCGCCGGGACCGCGTCCGGCACGGCGTCCGGCCGGTCCGCGCCCCGGAAGACGAGCTTGGACTTGTCGATGTCCTCCGGGTCGCCCTCGCAGTCCACGACCACGATCTGACCCGGGGTCAGCTCGTTGAACAGGATCCGCTCGGACAGGTTGTCCTCGATGTCGCGCTGGATCGTGCGACGCAGCGGCCGCGCGCCCAGCACCGGGTCGAAGCCCTTCTTCGCGAGGTACTTCTTCGCGTTGTCGGTCAGCTCCAGACCCATGTCCTTGTTCCGCAGCTGGGACTCGATCCGGGCGATCATGATGTCGACGATCGACAGGATCTCGTTCTGACGCAGCTGGTGGAAGACGATGGTGTCGTCGATCCGGTTCAGGAACTCGGGCCGGAAGTGCTGCTTGAGCTCGTCGTTGACCTTCTGCTTCATCCGGTCGTAGTTCGACTCGGAGTCCTCAGAGGCCTGGAAGCCCAGCGACACCGCCTTGGCGACGTCACGCGTACCGAGGTTGGTGGTCAGGATGATGACCGTGTTCTTGAAGTCCACGATCCGGCCCTGGCCGTCGGTGAGGCGCCCGTCCTCCAGGATCTGGAGGAGCGTGTTGAACACGTCCGGGTGGGCCTTCTCGATCTCGTCGAAGAGGACCACCGAGAACGGCCGGCGACGCACCTTCTCGGTCAGCTGCCCGCCCTCGTCGTAGCCGACGTAGCCGGGAGGGGCACCGACGAGCCGGGACACCGTGTACCGGTCGTGGAACTCCGACATGTCGAGCTGGATGAGGGCGTCCTCGCTGCCGAACAGGAACTCGGCGAGCGCCTTGGACAGCTCGGTCTTACCGACGCCGGACGGGCCGGCGAAGATGAACGAGCCGGAGGGGCGCTTCGGGTCCTTCAGGCCGGCCCGGGTACGCCGGATCGCCTTCGAGACCGCCTTGACCGCGTCCTCCTGGCCGATGACGCGCTTGTGCAGCTCGTCCTCCATGCGCAGCAGGCGCGAGGTCTCCTCCTCGGTCAGCTTGTAGACCGGGATGCCGGTCCAGTTGCCGAGCACCTCGGCGATCTGCTCGTCGTCGACCTCGCTGACGACGTCCAGGTCACCGGCCTTCCACTCCTTCTCCCGCTGCGCCTTCTGACCCAGCAGCTGCTTCTCGGTGTCGCGCAGCTGAGCGGCCCGCTCGAAGTCCTGCGCGTCGATCGCGGACTCCTTGTCGCGGCGCACCTGGGCGATGCGCTCGTCGAAGTCGCGCAGGTCCGGCGGCGCGGTCATCCGGCGGATCCGCATCCGGGCGCCGGCCTCGTCGATCAGGTCGATCGCCTTGTCCGGCAGGAACCGGTCGGAGATGTACCGGTCGGCCAGCGTCGCGGCGGCGACCAGCGCGGCGTCGGTGATGGAGACGCGGTGGTGGGCCTCGTAGCGGTCCCGCAGGCCCTTGAGGATCTCGATGGTGTGGGCCAGCGACGGCTCACCCACCTGGATCGGCTGGAAACGACGCTCCAGAGCGGCGTCCTTCTCCAGGTGCTTGCGGTACTCGTCGAGCGTGGTGGCGCCGATGGTCTGCAGCTCACCACGGGCCAGCATCGGCTTGAGGATGCTGGCGGCGTCGATCGCGCCCTCGGCCGCGCCCGCGCCGACGAGGGTGTGGATCTCGTCGATGAACAGGATGATGTCGCCGCGGGTGCGGATCTCCTTGAGCACCTTCTTCAGGCGCTCCTCGAAGTCACCGCGGTAGCGGGAACCGGCGACCAGGGCACCGAGGTCGAGCGTGTAGAGCTGCTTGTCCTTCAGCGTCTCGGGCACCTCGCCCTTGATGATCTTCTGGGACAGGCCCTCCACCACGGCGGTCTTGCCGACGCCGGGCTCGCCGATCAGCACCGGGTTGTTCTTGGTGCGGCGGGACAGCACCTGCATGACCCGCTCGATCTCCTTCTCGCGCCCGATGACCGGGTCGAGCTTGCCCTCGCGGGCGGCCTGGGTCAGGTTGCGGCCGAACTGGTCCAGCACGAGGCTGGTCGACGGCGCGGCCTCACCCGGGGCGGCACCGGCGGCGGCCGGCTCCTTGCCCTGGTAGCCGGAGAGCAGCTGGATGACCTGCTGGCGCACCCGGTTCAGGTCGGCGCCCAGCTTCACCAGGACCTGGGCGGCGACGCCCTCGCCCTCGCGGATCAGGCCGAGCAGGATGTGCTCGGTGCCGATGTAGTTGTGGCCGAGCTGCAGCGCCTCGCGCAGCGACAGCTCCAGCACCTTCTTGGCCCGCGGCGTGAACGGGATGTGCCCGCTCGGCGCCTGCTGGCCCTGGCCGATGATCTCCTCGACCTGCTGACGCACGCCCTCCAGGGAGATGCCGAGGCTCTCCAGGGCCTTTGCCGCGACACCCTCACCCTCGTGGATCAGGCCCAGCAGGATGTGTTCCGTACCGATGTAGTTGTGGTTGAGCATCCGGGCCTCTTCTTGGGCCAGGACGACAACCCGTCGCGCTCGGTCGGTGAACCGCTCGAACATGCCCTCGTGCTCCTCACGTGCCGTGCGCCTTGATGGTCAGATCTCGGCGGGGCCGGTGCGCGGACGTCCGGGACGGGCGTCCGTGCCTCCTTACTCTATCGCCGCGGACCGTCTCCGCTGAGGTCGTGTGCCCCCGCGAATGACCGTTCCGACGTCGTTTCTGACAACCGTCCACGCTCAGGAGGTGTTCCGGGGCCCCTGCCTGTACGCGCAGAGCGAAATTCGACCGGCGCCCGAACGGCCGGTCGAGTGGACCGGAGGCGGCACCGATGCGTCCGCCGGGTCGTCCACAGCCTGTGGATGAACTCTCCACCGCCTGTGGACAACCACCCCGGGCGGGGATTTCTTCCCGGCGGCGCCGCCCCCGCGCCGGGATGGGCCGGACCGGACATCCGGCACCGCCGGGGACGGCGGGGCGCAACGGTGGTCCCGGTACGGAAACGGCGACGCCGGCCCGGAGTCGCACTCCGGTCCGGCGTCGGCGTCGCCCGTGACGAGGGTCGGGTCAGTGCCCCGCCTTCGCGTGGTACTCGTCCACGATCTCCTGCGGGATCCGGCCCCGGTCGGAGATGTCCTTGCCGGCCTTCTTGGCCCACTCGCGGATGGCCCGGTTCTGCTCGCGGTCGGCGGTCGCGCCGCCCCGGCCCCGAGCGGCCCGGCCGCCCACGACCACGCCCCCGCGACCGACCTTCGTTCCGTTCGCGATGTACGGCGCGAATACGTCGCGCAATTTCCCGGCGTTGGAAGCGGAGAGGTCGATCTCGTACTGCACGCCGTCGAGCGCGAACTTGACGGTCTCGTCAGCGTCCCCGCCGTCCAGGTCATCGACCAGCTTGTGAATGATCTGCTTGGCCACGTCCCACATTCCTTTCGAGCAGGGTTGTACTCCTGCAATACACCGAGCACAATAACCCGTCCGGCGCTTGTTCCGTCAATAGGACGGGGTAACGAGCCGGAGAAGGCTTGCGGGGAGCGCCTACTCGGGCCGGACCAACGGGAACAGGATCGTTTCCCGAATTCCGAGTCCCGTCAGCGCCATCAGCAGCCGGTCGATTCCCATTCCCATGCCGCCGGACGGCGGCATTCCATACTCCATCGCCCGGAGAAAGTCCTCGTCCAGCCGCATCGCCTCGTCGTCGCCGCGCGCCGCGAGCTGCGCCTGGGCCACCAGGCGCTCCCGCTGCACGACCGGGTCGACCAGCTCCGAGTACGCGGTGCCCAGCTCGAATCCGAGCACGTAGAGGTCCCACTTCTCGGCCAGGCCCGGCTCGCTGCGGTGGGCCCGGGTCAGCGGGCTGGTCTCCTCCGGGTAGTCCATGACGAACGTCGGCGCCTGAAGGGACGGCACGACCAGTTCCTCGAACAACTCCTCGGCCAGCTTGCCCGGTCCCCACTTCGGGTCGACGGAGAGACCGACCTTGTCCGCGTACTCGACCAGGCGCGCCCTTTCGGTGCGGACGGTGACCTCCTCACCGAGCGCTTCGGAAAGAACACCGAACAGCGTCACCGACCGCCACTCGCCGCCCAGATCGAACTCGCGCCCGTCGGCGTGGGTCACCACCGTCGAGCCGGCGACCGCCACCGCGGCCTGCTGTACGAGATTTCGGGTCAGCTCGGCCATCGTGTGGTAGTCGCCGTACGCCTGGTACGCCTCCAGCATCGCGAACTCGGGCGAGTGCGAAGAGTCGATGCCCTCATTACGGAAGTTGCGGTTGATCTCGAAGACGCGGTCCACGCCACCGACGACCGCACGCTTGAGAAACAGTTCCGGCGCGATTCGCAGATACAGATCCGTGTCGAGCGCATTGCTGTGGGTCACGAATGGGCGTGCCGCCGCCCCGCCGTGCAGCAGTTGCAGCATCGGGGTCTCGACCTCGACGAAGTCCTGCCCGTGCAGGGTGTCGCGCAGACTGCGGACGGCGGTGGCCCGGGTGCGGACCATCTGCCGGGCCTGCGGGCGGACCACCAGGTCGACGTAGCGCTGGCGGACCCGGGACTCCTCGCTGAGCGGCTTGTGCGCCACCGGCAGCGGGCGCAGCGCCTTGGCGGTGACCGCCCACTCCTCGGCGAGAACGGACAGCTCGCCACGGCGGCTGGTGATCACCTCGCCGGTCACGCCGACGTGGTCACCGAGGTCGACCAGGCGCTTCCAGTCGGCCAGCCGCTCGGCGCCGACCCGGTCCAGCGAGAGCATCGCCTGGACCTCGGTGCCGTCACCGTCGCGAAGCGTCGCGAAGCAGAGCTTGCCGGTGTTGCGAATGAAGATCACCCGGCCGGTGACCGAGACCCGGTCGCCGGTGGCGGTGTCGGTGGGCAGGTCGGCGTAGCGCTCCCGCAGCCGCGCGAGCGTGGTGGTCCGCGGGAAACCGACCGGGTACGGCTCGACGCCCTCGGCGAGCATCCGGTCCCGCTTCTCCCGGCGGACCTTCATCTGCTCGGGAAGGTCGTCGGCGGGGTCTGTTGGCAGGGCGTTCTGCTCGGTCACGGCACGCTTCCTCAAGCCTTGGGAACATCGGCGGGGTCAGCACATGAGCGTACTCAAGCGCCGTGGCGGCCGTTACGGGATAACCTGCCCGCCATGACCGACCCCACTGCGGCGCTCTCGTTCGGCGCGGCCGCGGCCGACTACGACCGGTTCCGTCCCCGCTATCCGGAGGCGGCGCTGCGCTGGGCGCTGGACGGGCTGCACGACGCCCGGGTGGTCGATCTCGGCGCGGGCACCGGCATCCTCACCCGCGGGCTCCTGGCGCTGACCGGGCCGGTGGCTCAGGTCGTACCCGTGGAACCGGATCCGGGGATGCGGGCGCAACTGGCCGCCGCCACGCCCGGTACGACGGCGCTCGCCGGCAGCGCCGAGGCGGTGCCGCTGCCGGACGGGTCGGCGGACGCGGTGCTGGTCGGGCAGGCCTACCACTGGTTCGACCGGGAGCCGGCGCACGCCGAGGTGGCCCGCGTGCTGCGCCCGGGCGGCACGTTCGCGCCGGTCTGGAACATCCGCAACGAGCGGGTCGGCTGGGTCGCGGAGCTGAGCCGGATCGCCCACCTCGGCGACAACGCGGGCGACGTGACGCAGCGGTACGCGGACTTCGGCCCCGCCTTCACCGACATCGAGGTCGGCGAGTTCCCGCACGCCACCACACTCACGCCGGACGAGGTGGTGGGCATGCTGCACACCCGCTCGTACTGGCTGACGGCCGACGCGGACGAGCGGCGACGGGTCGACACGGAGCTGGCGGAGCTGTTCGCCTCCCACCCGGACCTGACCGGCCGGGAGACGGTCGAGCTGCCATACCGGACGTTCGTGCTGCGGGCCCGCCGCCGCTGACCTCAGACGTTGCGGTCGTAGACCATGCGCAGGCCGATCAGCGTGATCATCGGCTCGTGGTGGGTGATGGTGTGGCACTCGCCGAGCACCAGCGACGCCAGGCCGCCGGTG
Source organism: Micromonospora sp. BL1 (assembly GCF_003667485.1). Classification (NCBI taxonomy): domain Bacteria; kingdom Bacillati; phylum Actinomycetota; class Actinomycetes; order Micromonosporales; family Micromonosporaceae; genus Micromonospora; species Micromonospora sp. BL1. Next base: position 7,277 of record NZ_RCVK01000167.1, on the reverse strand, counting down.
GCGATGACCGCCTTCACGCCGCCCAGCTCCTCGGACATCCGCTCGACGATCCGGTCCACCTGGCCGGCGAAGCCGAAGTAGAGCCCGGCCTGGAGGCACTCGACGGTGTTCTTGCCGATCACCGAACGCGGGCGGGTCGCCTCCACCTTGCGCAGCTGGGCGGCGCGGGCGGCCAGCGCGTCGAAGGAGATCTCGATGCCGGGGGCGAACGCCCCGCCGAGGAACTCCCCCCGGCTGCTGACCAGGTCGAAGTTGGTGGTGGTGCCGAAGTCCACGACGATCGACGGCCCGCCGTAGAGCGTGTACGCGGCCAGCGTGTTGACCACCCGGTCCGCGCCCACCTCCTTCGGGTTGTCGATGGCGAGCTGCACGCCGGTCCGGACACCCGGCTCGACGATCACACTGGGCAGGTCGGCGTAGTACCGGTCGAGCATGGTGCGCAGCGAGCGCAGCGCGGCCGGCACGGTCGAACAGGCGGCCACGCCGGTGATCTCCACGGCGTCCCCGGCGAGCAGTCCGCGGAACATCAGACCCAGCTCGTCCGCTGTGGAACGGGCGTCGGTCTTGATCCGCCACGAATGCACCAGCTTGTCGCCGTCGAAGGTCGCCAGCACGGTGTTCGTGTTTCCGATGTCGATGCAGAGCAGCACAGCGGCAGCCTAGACGTCGCGCAGGTCGAGGGCGATGTCCAGGATCGGCGAGGAGTGGGTGAGCGCGCCGACGGAGAGGAAGTCGACGCCCGTCGCGCCGTACTCGGCCGCCATCGGCAGCGTCAGCCCGCCGGTGGCCTCCAGCTCCGCCCGGTCGCCCACCGACGCCACCACCTCGCGCAGCTGCGCCGGGGTCATGTTGTCCAGCAGCAGGAACCGGGCGCCCGCCTCGACCGCCTCCACCGCCTCGGCCGGCGTGTCCACCTCGACCTGCACCGCGAGGTCGGGGAACGCCTCCCGCACCCGGCGGAACGCGGCAGCGATCCCGCCCGCCGCGACCTTGTGGTTGTCCTTGATCATGGCGACGTCGTACAGGCCCATCCGCTTGTTGGTGCCGCCACCGGCCCGGACCGCGTACTTCTCCAGCGCCCGCAGGCCCGGCGTGGTCTTGCGGGTGTCCAGCACCATCGCCTTCGTGCCGGCCAGCGCGTCGGCCCAGGCCCGGGTGTGCGTCGCCACCCCGGACATGCGGGACAGCAGGTTCAGCGCCGTCCGCTCGGCGGTCAGCAGCAGCCGGGTCGGGCCGGACACGGTGGCCAGCACGTCACCGCGCGCCACCCGCTGCCCGTCGTGGGCCACAAGCGAGACCTCGACCGTACGCCCCGCGCCGGTCACCTCGCCGACCAGCTCGAACACGGCGGCGGCGACGGGCAGCCCGGCCACCACGCCGTCGGCGCGCGCCACCAGATCGGCCGTGTCGTGCTGCTCGTCCGGGATGGTGGCCACGCTCGTGACGTCGAGGAAGCCGGGCCCCAGATCCTCGTGCAGCGTGTCGACGATGACGTGCCGGACGCGCTCCGGGTCCAGGCCGCCGTCCCGCAGCGCCCGCTCCGTCGACTCCCTCATTGGTTGATCTCCTCCCAGCGCTCGGCCACCCGGCCGTCCGTGCCCACCTCGGCCACCAGGTGGCCCAGCCACCGCTCGTCGGCGGTCGGGAAGTCCTCCCGCCAGTGGCAGCCCCGCGTCTCCTGGCGCGCGTACGCGGCCGCGACCAGCGTCGACGCCACCGTGAGCAGGTTCGTCGCCTCCCAGTCGGCGGTACGCGGCACGCCCCGGCCCGCGCCCAGCTCCGTGAGCGTGGCGGCGGTGGCTTCCAGCGTCCGCGCCGACCGGAGCACGCCCGCGCCCCGGGTCATCGCCCGTTGCAGCTCCGCCGTGCCGGCCGCCGGCACCAGCGCGCCCGGCCCGCCCACCCAGGCGCCGGTCTCCGCCGGGCGGGTCTGCTCGGGCAGCCCGGCGGCGATGTCCTCGGCGATCCGGCGGGAGAAGACCAGCCCTTCCAGCAGCGAGTTGCTGGCGAGCCGGTTGGCGCCGTGCACGCCGGTGCAGGCGACCTCGCCGCAGGCGTACAGGCCGGGGATGGAGGTACGGCCGCGCAGGTCGGTCCGGACGCCGCCGGAGGCGTAGTGCGCGGCCGGCGCGACCGGGATCAGGTCGGTCGCCGGGTCCACGCCGATGGCCAGGCAGGACGCCACGATGGTGGGGAACCGCCGGGCCAGGAAGTCGCCGCCGAGGTGCCGGGCGTCCAGGAACACGTGGTCGGCGCCGGACGCGAGCAGCACCCGGTGGATGCCCTTGGCGACCACGTCCCGGGGAGCCAGCTCGGCCAGCTCGTGCTGGCCGACCATGAAGCGCTTGCCGTCGCCGTCGACCAGGTGGGCGCCCTCGCCGCGCAGCGCCTCGGACACCAGCGGCTGCTGGGCCAGCCCCGCGCCCGGCCCGCCGGCCGGCACGATCAGCGCGGTCGGGTGGAACTGGACGAACTCCACGTCGGTGACCGCCGCGCCCGCGCGCAACGCCAGCGCCACCCCGTCCCCCGTGGAGACCGCCGGGTTGGTGGTGGCGGCGAAGATCTGCCCCATCCCGCCGGTGGCCAGCACCACCGCGCGGCCGAGGATCGCGCCGACGCCGTCCTCGCTGCCCTCGCCGAGCACGTGCAGCGTGATGCCGCAGGCCGGGCCGAGCCCGCCCGGCCCGTCGCCGGGTGCGCGCAGCAGGTCCAGCACCAGGGCGTGCTCCACCAGCCGGATCCACGGGTCGCGGCGGACCGCGTCGTGCAGCGCCCGCTGCACCTCCGCGCCGGTGGCGTCGCCGCCGGCGTGCACGATCCGGTCGGCTCGGTGGCCGCCCTCCCGGGTCAGCATCAGCGAGCCGTCCGGGTTGCGGTCGAACTCCGCCCCGATCCGCATCAGCTCACGCAGCCGGGTCGGGCCCTCGGCCACGAGCGCGCGGACCGCCGCCGGGTCGCAGAGGCCGACCCCGGCCACCTCCGTGTCGTACGCGTGCGCGTCCGGGGTGTCCGCCGGATCCAGTACGGCGGCGATCCCGCCCTGCGCCCAGCGGGTCGAGCCCTCGTCCATGTCGACCTTGGTGACCACCGTGACGTGCAGCCCGGCCTCGCGCAGGTGCAGCGCGGCGGTCAGCCCGGCCACGCCGGAACCGACCACGATCACGTCTGTCGTCTCCACCCAGCCGGGGGCGGGCGCGGCGAGCAGCCGAGGCAGCGCCGGCAGGTCGACGGTGGGTACGTCCATGAGCACAGTCAACCCGAAGCGAACTCGGCTCGGGCGCCGGGGGCGTGACGAGTGCGCTCGGCTACCTCGTCCGGCGCGGGAGGGCGGCCGGTCCGGCGCCCTTCAGAGAGGTGGTCACCGTACGGTCGCTGAGCCACAGGTAGCAGCGCACGCCGCGGTCCCCGACCGCCCAGCGACCGGCCGCCGGCGGGCGGACCACCACGTCGCTGCGGTAGCGCAGGAACGCGTCGGCGGGCACCCTGGCGTACCGGGCGATCACGCCGAAGCAGCCGTCGTAGAGCGGCACCCAGTCCTCCGGCTTCTTCGGGTACGGCCGGTCCGGCGCCGCCCACACGCCGACGAACTCGGCGTCGTGCGCGACGGTGCAGTCGACCGGGGTGAGCCGCTGCACCCGGCCCGCGTCCCGCCCGGTGCGCTGGCAGCCGAGCCGGAGCGGGGAGGGTGTCTTGAGCGCGTCGCGCAGGCTGCCCGTCCGGGTGACCACGGTGGCCGCCGCCTCGACCGTGGTCAGCTCGGTCAGGTCGCACCGGTACCAGCGGGAGCCCGCCGTCCAGCCGGCGCCCGTCGGCACCGCCACCGCCAGCCGGAGCCGCCCGGCGCGCCAGTCGTCACCCACGTACCCGGCGGCCCGCTTGTCGCAGTCGGAGAACGCGGTACGCAGCTCGGGTGAGGTGAGCGGCGGCGGGTCGGGCCGGTCGGCGGTGAACGCACCGACGTGCACGGTCTCCACCCGGTGCGGCAGCTCGCAGCCGACCGGCGCGTACGCGGCCAGGCCGACGCTCGCTGTGAAGTCCGCGACCTGGCAGACCTCCGCGGCCGGGGTGAACGGCCCGGGTGCGGCCATCGGGGCCCAGTCGTCGGTGAGGTCGGCGTCCAGCCCGCCGGCGCCCGCGCAGCCGGTCAGGGCGGCGCTCGCGACCATCGCGGCGACCAGGAAGCTCATCGCACGGCGCATCGCGGCCTCCCCCAGCCGACGACCGTCGATCCCCGACGGTCCGCCCAGGGTAGCCGAAAATGACCTTCCGGTGACAGACCGCGTTCCCCGCCCGTCCGCCTCGTCGATCTTGCGCTTGCCGCCCCGGCAAAACGCCCAGAAGGGGTGACGGAGGGGCCCCAACTGCAAGATCAACGGCGCGAGGCGGCGAAGGGGGTCAGCGCGCGGCGGCGGCGAGAGGGTTGGGGATGGGGGTTCCGGCGGTGCCGGGAGCTGCCGTCGTCGGGTCCGTCGACAGGTCGACGACCTTGTTGTCGGCGTCGACGTGCACCACGCGAGGGCGGTACGTGCGGGCCTCGGCGTCGTCCATCTGCCCGTACGAGATCAGGATGACCAGGTCACCGGGGTGCACCAGGTGCGCGGCGGCGCCGTTGATGCCGATCACGCCGCTGCCCCGCCGGCCCGGGATCACGTACGTCTCCAGCCGGGCGCCGTTGGTGATGTCCACGATCGCGACCTGTTCGCCGGGTAGCAGGTCCGCCGCGTCGAGCAGATCCTCGTCCACGGTGACCGAGCCGACGTAGTGCAGGTCGGCCTGGGTCACGGTGGCGCGGTGGATCTTCGACTTGAGCATGGTCCGGAACATCGGGGTGCCTTTCCGCATTCGTGGTGGGGTTCAGGGACGCGGCGCGAGGTGGATCGCCGTGTTGTCGATCAGGCGGGTGGCGCCGACCCAGGCCGCGATCAGCAGCCGGGCCGGACCGCTGACCGGGCCGGGTTCCAGCTCGGTGTCGGTGAGCACCAGGTAGTCCAGGCGGGCGTCCGGCGCGTCGAAGGCCCGGTGTGCGGCGGCCAGCACCGCACCCGCGTCCTCGCCCCGCTCGGCCGCCGCCGCACCGGCCCGCAACGCGGCGGACAGGCTCAGCGCGGTCTGCCGCTCCTCCGCCGACAGGTACCGGTTGCGGCTGGACATGGCCAGCCCGTCCGGTTCCCGTACGGTCGGCACGCCGACGATCTCGGCCGGCACGTCGAGGTCGCGGACCATCCGGCGGACCAGGGTGAGCTGCTGGTAGTCCTTCTCGCCGAAGAACGCCAGGTCGGGGCGGGTGAGCTGGAGCAGCTTCATGACCACGGTGAGCACGCCGTGGAAGAAGCCGGGACGGCTCAGGCCCTCCAGGTCCTCGCCGAGCGGACCCGGGTCGAGCCGCACGGTGGGCCGGCCCTCCGGGTACATCTCGGTCACCGAGGGCGCGAACACCGCGTCCACGCCGGCCCGGCGGCAGATCTCCAGGTCCGTGTCGAGCGTGCGCGGGTAGCGGTCGAAGTCCTCGTTCGGGCCGAACTGCAGCGGGTTCACGAAGATCGTGACGATCACGTGGCCGGCGCGCTCGCGGGCGGCGCGCAGCAGCGCCTCGTGCCCGGCGTGCAGCGCGCCCATGGTCATCACCACGCCGACCGGGCCGGCCATCGCCTCGCGGGCGGCCGCCAGTTCCTTGCGCGTGTGCAGCACCTCGGCCATCAGGCCGCCACCTCGATTCCGTCGAGCACGTTCCGCAGCGCGGCCGCGTCCGCCGGGCGGAGGCGGCCGACCGCGACGGCACGGTCCGCCGTCCGTCGTGCCAACGCCAGATACGCGGGTACGGATTCCGGCGCGGTCCGCGCCAGCCGGTCCAGATGCCGGCGTACGGTGCCCGCGTCGCCCCGCGAAACCGGGCCGGTCAGCGCGTCGTCGCCCAGCCGCATCGCGTTCTCCAGCGCGGCCCGCAGCAGCGGGGCGAGCACCTTCTCCGGCCGCTCCACCCCGGCGTCGCGCAGCCGGTCGGCGGCCTCGTTGACGAGCGTCACCAGGTGGTTCGCGCCGTGTGCGAGCGCCGCGTGGTAGAGCGGGCGGTCGTGCTCACCGACCCACTCCGGTACGCCGCCCAGGTCGGCCACCAGCCGGGCCGCGAACGGGCGCAGCTCGGCCGGGGCGGTCACCCCGTAGGAGATGCCCGGCAGCCGGGACAGGTCGTCCGGCGTACCGGTGAAGGTCATCGCCGGATGCAGCGCGCCCGGCCGGGCGCCCGCCTCGACGGCCGGGGCCAGCGCGGCGAGCCCGTGCGCGCCGGACGTGTGCGCCACCACCTGGCCGGGACGCAGCGCGCCGCTCGCGGCCAGGTCGGCGACCACGCCCGCGAGCGCGTCGTCGGGGACCGCGACGATCAGCAGGTCGGTGGCGGCGCGCGCCACCTCGGACGCGGCGCGGTGCGGGGTCTGCGGCAGCAGCAGCGCCAGCCGGGCCCCTGTCGCGCCCGAAGCGCCGGACGCGGCGACCACCCGGTGACCGGCGGCGGCGAGGGCCGCGCCCAGCACGGCGCCGACCCGGCCGGCGCCGAGGACGCCGACGGTGAGGGTACGCGGAAAGACGAGCGGGGCAGCGGTGGCCCGGGGGCGCAGCGGTGCGCTCATGGCAGCGATCCAGTCCTCGAAGGGGGTACCGGTCGATGGCAAGTATGCGCCCGGGTGACAGACCCGAAACAAGAAGGTGTGAAAACCTTCACCGACCGCCCGAAGCGGCCGCTCCGGTGGCGGGCAAACCGCCCGTTCGGGTACGTCCCGTAGGGTCGGCACGGTGACCTCCCCGCTGCGCTGGCGCGACGCGATGGAGCGGGCGCTGTACGGGCCGGACGGCTTCTTCGTCTCCGGCGCCGGGCCCGCCGCGCACTTCCGCACGAGCGTGCACGCCTCACCCGGCTTCGCCGCCTGCCTGGTGCGGCAGCTCGAGATGGTGGACGCGGCGCTGGGGCACCCGGCCCGGCTGGACGTGGTCGACGTGGGCGCGGGCGGGGGCGAACTGCTCCGGGCACTGCTGGCCCAGGCCGCACCCGAGCTGGCCGCCCGGATCAGGCCGGTAGCCGTGGAACGAGCCGCCCGCCCGCCGGGCCTGCCCTCGGAGATCGACTGGCGGCCCGACATCCCCGACGCCATCACCGGCCTGCTCCTGGCCACGGAATGGCTGGACAACGTCCCCGTCGACGTGGCGGTCCACACCCCCGCAGGCTGGCGCGTCCTCCTGGTGAACCCGAAAACCGGCCAGGAGACGGTGGGCCCGCCCCCCTC
>NZ_RCVK01000344.1:0-13471 GCF_003667485.1 Micromonospora sp. BL1 | reverse complement strand
GAGCCGTGCTGCTGGCCGTGGTGACCGGTGTGGGCACCGCGCTGGCGATCACCGGCGGCCGGGACGAGACGCCGCAGGCGGGCAGTTCGACCGAGGCCGTCGCCCGCCCCTGGGACCGCCCGCCCGGCCCGGGCGCGCCACCTCCGCCGTTCCCCTGCGTCCGGCCCGACGTGGCCGGCACGCCGGTCCGCAAGGGTCCGCCCCCGGACGACCCGCGGGTGACCGTACCGGCCGGCTGGGTCTGGCCCGCCGACACCGGCGGCTTCCGCACCGCCCTGCCCGCCGGCTGGCTGCAACTGCGTTCCGGCGACACCACCTGCTTCCAGGACCCGGCGACGCGGCGCATCCTGGGCGTCGAGCCGTACCCGGGTGGTGATCCGGTGGGCCGGCTGAAGTCGTCCGAGCGGGATCTGACCTCGGCCGGCCGGTTGCCGGACTACCTGCGGGTCCGGCTGGAGTCCGACGGCCCGGGCGCGGCGTGGGAGTGCCTCTGGACCGCGCCCTACGGGGAGCGGATGCACGCGATGCGCGTCCTGCCCGGCGAACGGGCCGGCTGGACGCTCGGCTGGACCACGTCCGACGCCGACTGGACCGCCGCCTCGAAGCAGTTCGCCGTCATCCGCGCGAGCCTCGGCACCGTCAAGCCCACCCGTACGGCAGGCTGAGGCGGCGCCCGCGGCACCCCTTCCCCAGTGGACCGTCCGGCTGATGCCCCGCTGTCGCACGGGCTGACTACAGTGGCGTAGTTTTTGTGGATCAAGATCTTCGGGAAGGGCGAGCCGAGATGATGGGACCGTCCCACGCGCTCTCGGGCGCGGCGGTGTGGCTGACCGGCTCCTGGGCGATGGCCCAGTTCGCGGACTACCACCAGACACCGCTGGCCCTGGCGGTGGGCACCGCGGTCTGCGCCGGTGGGGCCCTCTTCCCCGACCTCGACCTGTCCGGGAAGGTCACCCGTAACCAGGGCGGCGCGACCGTGGCCCGCACGTTCGGTGTGGTCAGCCTCTTCGTCGCCGAGGTGATGGAGAAGATCTCGCTCGGCGTCTACTACGCCACCAAGCTCAGCAAGGATCCGCGCCGCAACAACGGGCACCGCACGCTGACCCACACCATCCCGTTCACTGTGCTCGTCGGCTGGGGCACCACCGCGCTGTGCGCCCACTACGGCAAGTGGGCGGTGGTCGGCATTCTCTTCTTCATGATCGGCCTGGCGCTGCGCGGGCTCTTCGACAAGTGGGCCGAGCGCGCCGGCTGGGTGGTGGTGACGCTGGTGTCCGCCGCCGCGGCCTGGTTCACGTTCGCCAACCTGCCCGGCGACCGGGGCTATCCGATGATCGGGCTCGCGGTCGGCGTGGGCTGTTTCGTGCACATCCTCGGCGACATGATCACCCGGGCCGGCGTGCCGATCCTCTGGCCCATCCCGATCAAGCGCCGCATGTGGACGATGGTCGGCCTGCCCAACAAGATCGCCCTGCGTACCGGCAGCAAGGCCGAGACGGTGGTGCTGCGCACCGCGATGACGATCCTGTCCGTGCTGGCCGCGGTGGGGCTGGTCGCCCCCTCGGTGCTGCAGCGCTTCGACATCCAGGTGTAGGTCAGCCCGCCTCGGCGCACACCGCACGAGCCGTGGCCGCCCGGTGCCGGATCATCCGGGCCGTCCATCCCACTCCGCCGGCGGCGAGCACGTACGCCGCCGTCGGCGGGAGGACCAGCAGCGCGGCGATCCCGGCCACCAGCGGCACCCGGGCGCCGGGCACGTCCGTGGCGACCGCCGCCGCGGCGGCGTACCCGGCGGCCAGCACGACCGCGACGAGCCCGGCGAATGCGAGCGCCGGACCGGTCCGCCGCCGGCCCGCGGCCTCACCGAGCGCGACCGCCGGCGCGAACAGCAGCGGCAGCGCGGCCACGCCGAGCAACGCCGCGATCAGCACCAGCAGTGGTCCGGCCAACGGGCCGCCCGGGTCGGCGCCGGTGACGAGCGCGTACGCCAGCAGCCCGAGGTAGCCGACGACCGCCTCCGCGACGACGACGAGCCACGCCGCCGCGGCTCCCGCGAGATGACGAGCGACAGTGCTGCCCACGTTGTCCCCTCCCCCGTACGGACGGCGCCACGACCGTCCGATGAGAACGGTAGTGCCCGGGGTTGCGGCGGGCAGAGGCCGCACCCGACATCACTCTGAGTAGGGAAGCAGTAGTCGTCGATCATCCGCGCGAACGATCGACGACACGCTAATGCGCATTAGCGCCGAGGTTCGCCTACTGTCGCGCGCTCGGTCGACCCTTGTCAAGATCTCCCGCCCGAACAGCCGCCGGGCGGCGGCGGTCGCGCTGCTAATCCGCATTAGATCAGGGAGTTCATCGAACGGAAATCTTCCGGCCACCCCTTGACAGGACGCCGGGAGAGCAGCGAGGCTCCATCCCGACCCGATCGCTAATACGCATTAGCGGCAGTGGAAGGACCGACGTGACTCCTCCCCCCAGGCGTGTCACCCAGCGTGACATCGCGCGCATGGCCGGCGTCAGCCAGGCGACCGTGTCGTTGGTGCTCAACAACCGCACCGACGCCGACGTCCGGATCGCGCCGGAGACACGGGACCGGGTGTTGCAGGTCATCGCCGAGACGGGGTACGCCGCCGACCCGGCCGCCCGCCGCCTCGCCTCCGGGTTCAACCGGATCATCGGCGTCTTCACCTACGAGCCGGCCTTCCCCAGCGGCAGCCGGGACTTCTTCCACCCGTTCCTGCTCGGCATCGAGGAGTACGCCGAACGGGTCGGCTGCGACCTGCTGCTGTTCACCAGCGCGCCGGTGGTGGACGGCCGGCGGCGCATCTTCCACCAGGACAACCGGCTGCGCCTGGCCGACGGATGCATCCTGCTCGGCCGGGAGATCGACGGCGCGGAGCTGCTCCGGCTCAACCGCGACGGGTTCCCCTACGTCGCCGTCGGTCGCCGCGACGACGCCGGCGGACCGGTGCCCTACGTCGGCGCCGACTACGCCAGCGCGGTCCACCGGCTGGCCGAGCGGGCGCTGGACCTGGGGCACCGGCGCCTGACGTACGTGGGCATGGGCACCGCGGCCGAGTCCTCGCACGACCGGCGCAGTGGTTTCCACGCCGGCGCGGCCGGCGCGGAGAGCTCCCGCCAGATCACCGCGACGGCGGAGACCGCCGACGCAACAGTGGACGACCTGCGGGCCGACGGCAGCACCGTCGCCTTCGTGGAGGACTTCGCCACCGCCGTGGCGCTGGAGGCGGCCGCCCGCCGCAAGGGGCTGACGGTGCCCGGTGGCCTGTCCGTCGTGACCCTCGGCGACCCGACCGTCCCGGTGCCCACCGACATCACGTTCACCGGGTTCCGCATCCCGCGCGAGGAGATGGGCCGCCAGGCCGTCGAGGTGCTCACCGGCGTCATCGACGGCAGCGCCGGCGGCCTCCAGCAACGGCTCCTGCCCTGCGAACTCGTCGAGGGCGACACCCTCGGCGTCCCTGGAACGGCGGCCGACCGGCGCTGACACGCCCGGCCGCGCAACTGGAAGGAAGCAAGTGGTACTAATGCGTGCGGACGTCCTCGTCGTCGGGGGCGGACTGGGCGGTGTCGCCGCGGCGCTGGCCGCGGCCCGTGCCGGGCGGTCCGTCATCCTGACCGAGGAGTTCGACTGGCTCGGCGGGCAGCTCACCAGCCAGGCGGTCCCGCCGGACGAGCACTCCTGGATCGAGCAGTTCGGCGCCACCGCGAGCTACCGGGAGTTGCGCGACGGCATCCGCGACTACTACCGCCGCCACTACCCGCTGACCGAGCGGTCCCGGGCGTGGACCGACCTGAACCCGGGCGCCGGCTGGGTGAGCCGGCTCTGTCACGAGCCCCGGGTGGCGGTCGCCGTCCTGGAGCAGATGCTCGCGCCGTACCGGGGGTCCGGGCGGCTGACGGTGCTCCAGCCGTACCGGCCGGTCGCGGCCGAGACCGACGGCGACCGGGTCACCGGCGTCACGCTCGCCCACCGGGACCGCGACGAGCGGATCGAGGTGGAGGCGCCGTACGTCCTGGACGCCACCGAGACCGGTGAGCTGCTGCCGCTGACCGGCACCGAGTACGTGACCGGGTTCGAGTCGCAGGCGCAGACCGGTGAGCCGAGCGCGCCCGCCGAGGCGCAGCCGCTGAACATGCAGGCGGTGTCCGTCTGCTTCGCGCTGGACCACGTCGACGGCGACCACACCATCGACCGTCCCGCCGGCTACGACTTCTGGCGCGACTACAAGCCCGACTTCTGGGGCGACCGGCTGCTGTCCTGGCGGTCGCCGCACCCGCGCACGCTGGAGATCGTCGAGCGCAGCTTCACCCCGAACCCGGACGACGACCCGCTGGGCGTCAACGCCGACCAGCGGCTCAACCCGGGCGACGGCAACCTGTGGACGTTCCGGCGCATCGCGGCGCGGCGCAACTTCGTCGACGGCGCGTACGGCAGCGACATCACACTCGTCAACTGGCCGATGATCGACTACTTCGAGGGACCGGTCATCGACGTGCCGAACGCGTCCTGGCACCTGTCCCAGGCGCGCGAGCTGTCGTACTCCGTCCTGTACTGGCTGCAGACCGAGGCGCCCCGCCCCGACGGCGGCACCGGCTTCCCCGGGCTGCGGCTGCGCGGCGACGTGACCGGCAGCGCCGACGGGCTGGCGCAGGCGCCCTACATCCGGGAGTCGCGCCGCATCCGCGCCGAGTACACGGTGGCCGAGCAGGACCTCTCCCTCGCGGTACGCGGCGAGCACGGCGCGGTGAGCTACCCCGACTCCGTCGGCGTCGGCATGTACCGCATCGACCTGCACCCGTCGACCGGCGGCGACAACTACATCGACGTCGGCTCCTGCCCGTTCGAGATCCCGCTCGGCGCGCTCATCCCGCAGCGGATGGAGAACCTGCTGCCGGCCGGCAAGAACATCGGCACCACGCACATCACCAACGGCAGCTACCGGCTGCACCCGGTCGAGTGGAACGTCGGTGAGGTCGCCGGCCTGCTCGCCGACTTCTGCCTTGCGCGGGGCGAGTCCCCGCGCGCGGTCCGCGGCACCCCCCGCCTGCTGGCCGAATTCACGGACCGCATCTCGGCCGCCGGCGTGGAATGCCGCTGGCCGCAGGTCGCGGGTTACTGAACCCCCGGTGAGGAGACGAAAGTGAGATACGGAAGATTGTCCGGTCTGGTCGCGGCGACCATGGCCGGTGTGCTCGCGCTTACTGCCTGTGGCGGTGGCGACGGGGCCGAGGACGACGGTCCGGTCAGCCTGCGGATGGCCGTCTGGTCCGCCAACGAGGCGCACATGAAGCTGTTCAACGAGATCGCCGACGAGTACCGGAAGAACAACCCGGACGTCGCGGAGATCAAGTTCGACCCGCTGCCGTTCGAGAACTACACCACGACGCTGACCACGCAGATCGCCGGTGGCAACGCGCCGGACCTGGCGTGGATCTTCGAGAACTCGGCTCCGGACTTCGTCGCCTCCGGCGCGCTGCGCCCGCTCGACGACACCCTGAAGAAGGCCGAGGGCTACCAGTACGACGACCTCTCCCCCGCCACGCTGAAGCTCTGGCAGGACGACGGGAAGCTCTTCGCGTACCCGTTCTCGACCTCGCCGTTCGGCGTGTTCGTCAACAACGACATGCTCAAGAAGGCCGGGCAGAAGACGCCGGCCGAGCTGATCGCGGCCGGTCAGTGGAACTGGGACACCGCGCTGGCCGCGGCCGGCGCCACCGCGGCGAAGTCCGGCAAGGCCGGGCTCGTGTTCCGCGACTTCGACTACAAGGGCTGGGACAACCTGGCCACGTTCTGGACCGGCTGGGGCGCCCAGGCGTGGAGCGAGGACGGCCGGAGCTGCGGCTTCAACAGCTCGGAGATGGTCGAGGCGATGACCACGCTGCACAAGGCGATCTTCACCGGCAAGGCGCTGCCCGGACCGGGCACGACTGCCGACTTCTTCGCCGGTGACGCGGCCATGACCGTCACCCAGATCTCCCGCGCCTCGCTGCTGAAGGACGACGGCTTCGAGTGGGACCTGGTCCCGCTGCCGGCCGGCCCGAAGGGTCCGTACGCGGTGTCCGGCCAGGCCGGCATCGGCGTGCTGAAGAAGAGCCCGCACGCCGAGCAGGCCGCCGACTTCCTGGCCTTCTTCACCAACCCCGCGAACTCGGCGAAGCTGGCCCAGTTCTTCCCGCCGCCGCGGCAGTCCCAGCTCACCGCCGAGACGCTGGCCAAGACGAACCCGAAGCTCAAGCCGGAGCAGCTCCAGAAGGTCGTCATCGACGGCATCACCAACGGCGTGGTCAAGCCCAGCCACGCCGGGCAGGCCGAGCTGAGCCAGCAGGTGCGTGCCGCGCTCGACCCGCTGTGGCAGGCGGACGCGGACGTCAAGGGCGTACTCGACGGCGTCTGCACCAAGATCCAGCCGCTGCTGGCGAAGTAGGGCCGAGGATCATGACCCAGACGGACACCAGGGTGGGCCCGGCTGCTGCCGGGCCCACCCCGGGCCGGGCCCGGCCGTTCTGGACCACCCGCCGCCGGGACCAGCTCACCGGATACCTGTTCATCACCCCGCAGTTGCTCGGCAGCGTGGTCTTCGTGATCCTGCCGCTGGTCCTCGTGTTCTGGTACAGCCTGCACGAGTGGAACGTGCTGGCCGGCAGCTTCGACTACATCGGCACCGACAACTACGCCGCGCTGGCCGACGACCCCAACCTGGGCCCGGTGCTGCGGTCGACCGGCCTGTTCTCGGTCGGTCTGGTCGTGTTCAACCTCGGCCTGGCGCTGCTGCTGGCCGTCCTGCTCAACCAGAAGCTGCGCGGGACCATCGTGTTCCGCACGTTGTTCTTCTCCCCCGTGGTGGTCTCGCTGGTCGCGTGGACCATCGTCTGGGGCTTCCTGCTGCAGGACAACGGCGGCGTCAACGGCCTGCTCGACACCATCGGCGTCGACGGGCCCAACTGGCTGCGCGGCGAGGGCACGGCGATGCTGTCCGTGATCGTCGTGCAGGTGTTCAAGAACGTCGGCCTGAACATGGTGCTGTTCCTGGCCGCGCTCCAGGGCGTGCCGGCCGAGCTGTACGAGGCCGCCGAGGTCGACGGCGCGAGCCGGATGCGCCAGTTCTGGCGGATCACCGTGCCGCTGATCAGCCCGACGATCATGCTGACGTCGATCATCACGGTGGTCGGCTCGTTGCAGGTGTTCGCGCAGATCGCGGTGCTCACCCAGGGTGGGCCCGGCACCTCGACCACGGTGCTCGTCTACTACCTCTACCAGCAGGCCTTCCAGTTCCATCACTTCGGCTACGGCGCGACGCTGTCGATCCTGCTGTTCGTCATCGTGCTCGCGCTGACGGTGCTGCAGTGGCAGATGCGCAAGAGGTGGGTCTTCCATGAATCGTGAGCTGTCCCGGCGGACCAAGCTGGTGCTCTACGGCGTACTGATGGTCCTGGCCGTTCCGTTCGTGTTCCCCACGTGGTGGATGGTCACCTCGTCGCTGAAGCCGGTGGCGGACATCTTCTCCTTCCCGCCGCAACTGCTGCCGACCGATCCGCGGGTGGACGCGTACCGGCGGGTGTTCGAGCTGCAGCCGTTCGGGCAGCAGTACCTGAACAGCCTCTACATCGCGCTGCTGGTCACCGTGGGCACGCTGGCCGTGGCGTCGCTGGCCGGGTACGCGTTCGCGCGGATCCGGTTCCGGGGGCAGAACGTGCTGTTCCTGGTCGTCCTCGCGGGCCTGCTCATCCCGAGCGAGGTGACGATCGTGCCGCTGTTCCAGATGTTCTTCAAGCTCGACCTGATCGACACGCACTGGCCGCTGATCCTGGTGCCGATCTTCGGGGCGCCGAGCGTGCTGGCGACGTTCATCATGCGGCAGTTCTTCATCAGCCTCCCCGGTGAGCTGGAGGAGGCGGCCCGGGTCGACGGGCTGGGACGCTTCGCCACGTTCTGGAAGATCGCGCTGCCGCTGTCCCGGCCCGCGCTCGGCGCGGTGGCCATCTTCACGTTCCTGCACAGTTGGAACCTGTACCTGGAACCGATCGTGTTCCTGTCCTCGCCGGACAAGTTCACCCTGCCGCAGGCGCTCACCCAGTTCGTCGACGCGTACGGCGGCCCGATGTGGGACGTCCAGCTCGCCGCCGCGTCGATGACCGCCCTGCCGGTGCTGGCGGTGTTCGTCATCGCGCAGAAGCAGTTCGTCGAGGGCCTCGCGCACACCGGCCTGAAGGGATGACCGGGCCGGTCGTCGGGATCGACATCGGCGGCACCAAGACCGCCGCCGCCCTCGTCGGTCCCGGTGCGCGGGTGCTCGACCGCCGGGAGGCGCCGACCCCCGCGCGCGGCGGGCCGGCCGCGGTGCTGGACACCGCCGCCGGCCTGGCCGCGGACCTGCTCGCCGCCGCCGGCCCCGGGCCGGTCGGAGTGGGCACCGCGGGCACCGTCGACCCGGCGACCGGCGTCATCAGGTACGCGACCGGCAGCCTGCCCGGGTGGGCCGGCACCCCGGTGGCCGACGAGCTGGCCGCACGGCTCGGCCGGCCGGTGCGCGTCACCAACGACGTGAGCGCGGCGGCGCTCGGCGAGTGCTGGGCCGGCGCCGGGCGGGGCCGGGGGCACGTGCTGCTGGCCGCCGTCGGCACCGGGCTGGGCGGCGCGATCGTCCGCGACGGGCGGGTCGAGGGCGGCGCCCGGGGCGCGGCCGGCCAGCTCGGGCACCTGCCGGTCCCGGACGCGCACCGGCTGCGCTGCGGCTGCGGCCGGTACGGGCACCTGGAGGCGGTCGCCTCCGGCACCGGCCTGTCCGCCGCGTACGCGCTGGCCGGCGGTGACCCGGTCGCCGGGCGGGAGGTGGCGCGGCGCGCGGCGGCCGGTGACGCGACCGCCCGGCAGGTCGTCGAGCGGGCCGGCGCTGCGCTCGGCGCGGCACTGGCCGGGCTGGTCGCGCTGCTCGACCCCGAGGCCGTCCTGGTCGCCGGTGGCGCCGCCGGCACCCTGCTGCCCGCCGCGACTGCCGCCTACCGGGCGGAGCTACCAGGCGGCTGGGCGCACGTGCCACTGCTTCCCGCGGCGCTGGGCGCCGACGCGGTGGTGGTCGGCGCCGCCCGGCTCGCCACCGCACCGAACCACCACGACGGAGGGACCAGCACGTGAGTGTCCTGGACGAACTGGCCGGCGGGCTGGTCGTGTCCTGCCAGCCCCTGCCCGACGACCCGGACGACCCGATGCGCGACCCGTACGTCCAGGCCCGCGTGGCCGCCGCCGTGGTCCGCGGCGGCGCGGTGGCGGTCCGGGTCAACGGCCCCGACGACGTGCGGGCGGTACGCGCCGCCGTCGACGTGCCGGTGATCGGGCTGTACAAGCACGGCACGCAGGGCGTGTTCATCACCCCGACCGCCGGGCACGCCCTCGAAGCGGCGCGGGCCGGGTCGCACGTCGTCGCGGTGGACGCCACCGACCGTCCCCGGCCCGACGGCCGGACCTTCGCCGACACCGTCCGCGCGGTGCACGAGCAGACCGAAGCGCTGGTCCTGGCCGACGTCTCCACAGTGGCCGAGGGCGTCGCCGCCGTCGAGGCCGGCGCGGACGCGGTCGCCACCACGCTGTCCGGCTACACGCCGGCCGGCCCACCGATCGACGGGCCCGACCTCGGGCTCGTGGCGCGACTCGCCGCGCTGCTGCCCGTGCCGGTGATCGCCGAGGGGCGCTACCGCACCACGGAGCAGATCAGCCGGGCCTTCGAGGCGGGGGCCCACGCGGTGGTGACGGGCAACGCCGTCACCTCACCGCTGTGGATCACCCGCCGGCTGGTTCCGGCCACCCCCCGGGCGGCGAGCGCACCGGAGAAGAGAAAGCATCGATGAAGAGAAGAACGCTTCTTGCGGCCACCGGCGCGGCCGGCCTGGCCACCGTGGCCCTCGGCGGCCCCGCCGTCGCCCGGCCCGCCGGCCGGGGACCGAGCGTGGCGCTGGTGCCGCTGGACGATCGGCCGGTCAACACGTACTGCGCCGAGATGACCGCCGCCAGCGCCGGCGCCGAGGTGCTGCTGCCGCCGCGGGACCTGCTGGGCCGTTTCTTCACCCCCGGCGACGGCGCCGGCATCGCCCGCTGGCTCGACGGCACCGACGGCGTCGACGGGTACGTGATCTCGGTGAGCATGCTGGCGTACGGGGGCCTCATCGCCTCGCGTACCGCCGCACCGGCGCTGGCCGACGCGTTGCGCAACCTGGAGGCGATCCGGCGGCTGCGCACACGCGGGTCCGACGCGGTGATCGAGGTGCACGACACGATCCAGCGGCTCGCGATCACCAGCACCGGCACCGACCTGGACAACTACCGTGACCTGCTGGTCCAGTGGGCCAAGCTGTACGACCAGGTGGTCAACCTGGGCCAGGAGGCGCTGCGGGCCCAGCTCGACGCCGTACGGGCGCGCATCCCGGACGCCGTGGTCGAGGACTACCTGGCCGCCCGGGCACGCAACCACCAGGTCAACCGGCTGATGGTGGAGTGGGTGGCGGACGGGACGATCAGCCACCTGGTGCTCTCCGAGGACGACACCGCGCCGGTCGGCCTGGCCCGTGCCGAGCGGGTCGAGCTGGAGGCGCTGGTGGCGCGGCTCGGCGTCGGCGACCGGGTGGAGATCTTCCCCGGCGCCGACGAGGTGAACGCGCTGCTCGTCGCGCGCGTCGTCGCCGCCGGCGCCGCGCCCACCTACCGGGTGGAGTACGCCGGGGTGTCCGGCGAGGGCTGGACCGCCGCGCTGGAGGGCATCCCGTTCGCGGAGAACATCCGCCGGCACGTCACCTCGGTGGGCGGCCGGGTGGTGAGCGGCGACGCGGACATCGTCCTCGCGGTGAACACCCCGTCGGCCACGACCGGGCAGCGGGGCGCGGACCTGGACGCGTTCGTCGGCCGCATCGGCGAGCTGCTGGCCGCCGGCACCCAGGTGGTCGTGGTGGACCCGCTGATCGTCAACAAGGGCGACCACGACCTGGTGTCCCGGATGGAGACCCGGCTGGACCTGCCGGCGCTGCTGTCGTACTCGGGGTGGAACACCGGCGGCAACGCGCTCGGGCTGGCGCTCGCGCACGGCACCGCGCGGTGGGCGTACCTGCGCTCCTCCGGCAGCGGCTTCGGCGTGCCGGAGCTGCGCGGGCCGGCCCGGGCGCACGCCGAGTACCTGCTCTACCGGTTCGTCAAGGACGACCCGTGGAAGAACGTGGTGCAGGTCGAGGCGTACGCGCACGCCCGGGCGCAGGGCTGGGATCCGCTGGCGCTCACCGCCGAGCAGAAGCGCTACTTCGACGGCTGGGTACGCGACCGGCTGGTGCCGCTGACCGAGCGGTACTTCGCCGACCACTTCGCCGGGCACGAGCTGGTGCTCGGCCGACGCGGACGCAAGACGTTCACCGCGACGCTGGACCGGGTCACGGCGGTACGGGTCGAGCTGCCGTGGGACCGGCTGTTCGAGGTCACGCTGGAGCCGAGCCTGCGGCTGCGCTGACCGGTGCGGGTGCGGTCCCCCGGGGCCGCACCCGCCTCAGCGGGGTGTCAGCAGGCAGAACTCGGTGCCGTCCGGGTCGGCCAGCACCACGTCGCCGGCGGTGTGTCTTCCCGTACCGGCCCGGGTCGCGCCGAGCGCCAGCAGCCGGTCGATCTCCGCGTCCCGGTCACCGTCCGCGACCAGATCCAGGTGTACGCGGTCCCCGTCGCCGCGGTCCATCAGCGGCGGGCCGCTCCAGGTGACCTTCGCGCCTCCGCGCGGCGACTGGATCGCTGTCTCCTCGTCCCGGTCCCAGACCAGCGGCCAGCCCAGCGCCTCGCTCCAGAAGAGGCCGGCGGCCCGCGTCCCGTCGCAGTTGACCGCGCCGACCGGGCCGCAGCCGGCGAGGAAGGTGTTGCCCGCCCCGATTACGCAGAACTCGTTGCCCTCGGGGTCGGCGAGCACCACCTGGTCGTCGTCCGGGCCCTGGCCGATGTCGATGTGCCGTCCGCCCAGCGCCAGCGCGCGGTCGACCGTCTCCTGCTGGGCCTGCGGCGACGCGCTGGTCACGTCGAAGTGCACGCGGTTCTGCACGGTCTTCGGCGCATCGCTGGGCAGGAAGCGGAGGCGGAAGTCGCTGTGGGCGTCCGGGCCCAGCGCCACGCCCTCGCGCGGGTCGTCGATGATCTCCCGGCCCAGCACCCCGGACCAGAACCGCGCGAGTCGTCGCGGGTCACCCGCGTCGAGGCTGACCGCGTAGAGGTGTACCGCCATCTGGCCGTCTCCGATCCGCCGCCGTCGTCGGCGGCAGGTCAGGAGCGTAGGCCGGGCGGTCCGGGCGCGCAGCCGGATTTCGGGCCGTCAGGCGCCGACGCGCTGTTCGGGGATGGACAGGCCGTAGAGCGCCATCAGTTCCGGGCTGTCGATCCGGCTTCCGTCGGCCACCGAGTCGCAGGCGATGTCGACGATCTGGTCCTTGTGCGCCAGCAGGTACGGCCGCGCCCCCACGTCGGCGCTGGCGAGCGTGGCGATGCCGGACCAGTGCCGGCGGCCGAACAGCATCGGGTAGCCGCGCAGCCCGTCGTAGGTGGCGCAGACCAGCACGTCCGGGTACGGCAGCGCGGTGACGCGGCGGACCGCCGCCGCGGTGAGCCCGGGCATGTCCACCGGCACCACGACCACCGCCTCGACGTCGTCGTCGGTGAGCGCGGCGAGCCCGGCCCGGATCGAGGAGCCCACGCCGGTGCCCCAGGCGCGGTTGACCACGACAGTGGCGCCGCTCAGGTCGGTGGTCTGCCGCACCTGCTCGGCCGCCGCGCCCAGGACGACCACGACCTGTGCGCAGCCCGCCTCGGCCATCGTGTCGATCATCTGGCTGACCAGCGGCTTCTCGCCCTGGTGCAGCAGCGCTTCGGGTCCGCCGATGCGGCGGCCGCCACCGGCGGCGATGATCATTGCAGCGATCCGGTTCAGCGGTGCCCCCTCGATCTGGGGACGGACCGGGCACAGCCGCCCGGTCCGTCCCGTCGTACGCACACCGGACCCAACGAGCGCGGCCGGGGGCAAGTAGCGGGGCAAAACGGAAAATTGCGTGACTATGCCGCGTCCGCGTAGCAGTCGACAGTGGACAGGTCGAGCGGAAACCGGACCGGGGTGTCGCCGAACAGCAGCCGGGTGGCCCGCGCGCCGGCGGCGGTGACCGCCTCGGCGACGACCGCCGCCTGCCCGGCCGGGCAGTGCACCACCACCTCGTCGTGCTGGAAGAAGACCAGCTCCGCCTCCGTCCCGGCCAGCTCGGTGCGCAACGTGGCCAGCAGCGTGGAGGCCCACTCGGCGGCGGTGGCCTGGATGACGAAGTTGCGGGTGAAGCGCCCCCGCGAACGGGCCGCCCGGGCCGACGGGCTGTGCGGATCGGCCCCGCCCTCCGGCAACGGCTCCTCCCCCTCGGCGAACCCCGCCGACCCGGGCGGGCAGGTACGCCC
>NZ_RCVK01000341.1:0-13548 GCF_003667485.1 Micromonospora sp. BL1 | reverse complement strand
CTTCTTCGACTGACCCCACCCCGCCCCAGAGACTTCCCAGAGACCGTCGATCATGAAGTTGACGGCACTCAAGGAGATCGACTTCGCCGTCAACTTCATGATCGACGGCAAGAACAGGGCTAGGCGGATTCGCGCAGGGCCAGGTGGTGGGGGGCCACCAGCTCGCGCGGTGGGGAGTCGCGGTCGGGGCCCAGGCGACCGGCGAGCAGCTCGACCGCGAGGCGGGCGATGCGTTCCTTGTCGGGGGCGACAGTGGTCAGCGTCGGGATCGAGAAGCGGCCGTCCTCGATGTCGTCGAAGCCGGCCACTGCGACGTCCTCGGGCACGCGCAGGCCCATCTCGTGCAGGGCGCGCAACGCGCCGAGCGCGAGCGTGTCGTTGAAGCAGAAGACGGCGTCGGGGCGTACCCCCGTGCTGAGCAGGTGCCGCATGGCGGCGGCGCCGTCCGCGCGGTGCCAGGCCGGCGCGGGCGCCACCAGGCGGGCGTCGTACGCGATGCCGGCCTCGGCCAGCGCGGCGGTGTAGCCGGCCAGGCGGAGCCGGGCGCTGGCGCCTTCGGGGGTGCGCTGGGAGCCGATCGCGGCGATCCGGCGGCGGCCGAGCCCGATCAGGTGGGCGGTGATCTCGCGGGCGGCGGCCACGTTGTCGATCATGACGTGGTCGGCGGGGCCGTGGTCGACGCGCTCGCCGAGCAGCACCATGGGCAGGCCGGCCAGCGCGGCGAGGTCGTCGGCGGTGAGTGCGAGCGGGCTCAGGATCAGTCCGTCGATCATGTGGTCGCCGATGCCGCTGGCGGCCTTGCGTTCCTGTTCGGAGCCGCCGCTGGTCTGGTCGATGAGCACGGTCCAGCCCTGGTCGGCGGCGGCGGTGACGACGTGCCGGGCCAGCTCGGCGAAGTAGGGGATGTCCAGCTCGGGCACGGCCAGCGCGATCACACCGGTACGGCCCTTGCGCAGGTTGCGGGCCGACAGGTTGGGCCGGTAGTTGAGTGCGGCGATGGCCTCCTCGACCCGGGCCCGGGTGTCGGCGCGCACGTGCTGGTAGCCGTTCACGACGTTGGAGACGGTCTTCACCGACACTCCGGCCCGCTCCGCGACGTCCTTGAGCCTGTGCCGCACTGCACTTCCTTCCGGTGAACGCTGGCCGCACTGTACCGCGCCACGACGACGCGACTGCCTCTTTACACGGGCGCTTACAACGTTGTAGAAACCACTGAAAGCGGAGTGACCGCGGTCACCCGCAACAGCAGCGAGGGAGAGGTTGGCATCGTGCCGAACGCGCAGCTCACGATCGATCCGGCGTTCCGGATCGCGCCGGCGGACCGCCGGATCTTCGGTTCCTTCGTCGAGCACATGGGGCGCTGCGTCTACGGCGGGGTGTACGAACCGGGACATCCGAGCGCCGACCGGCGGGGTCTGCGGCGCGACGTGCTGGACCTGACCCGCGAGCTGGGCGTGTCGGTGGTCCGGTACCCGGGCGGCAACTTCGTCTCCAGCTACCGCTGGGAGGACGGCGTCGGCCCGGTCGGCGACCGCCCGCGCCGGCTCGACCTGGCCTGGAAGACGATCGAGACCAACGAGTTCGGGCTGGACGAGTTCATGACCTGGGCGGCGGAGGCCGGTGTCGAGCCGATGATGGCCGTCAACCTCGGCACCCGCGGCGTCACCGAGGCGCTCGACCTGCTGGAGTACACCAACCACCCGGGCGGCACCCAACTGTCCGACCTGCGCCGCAAGCACGGCGCCGAGCAGCCGTACGGGGTGCGGCTGTGGTGCCTCGGCAACGAGATGGACGGGCCGTGGCAGGTCGGGCACAAGACCGCCGACGAGTACGGCCGCCTCGCCGCCGAGACCGCCCGCGCGATGAAGATGATCGACCCCTCGATCAGCCTGGTCGCCTGCGGAAGCTCCGGCCGGGGGATGCCCACGTTCGCCGCGTGGGAGGCGACGGTGCTGGAGCACACCTACGAACACGTCGACTACATCTCCGCCCACACCTACTACGACCCCTCCGACGGCGACCGGGCCAGCCTGCTCGCCTCCGCCGTCGACATGGACGCCTTCATCACCGAGGTCGTCGCCACCGCCGACCACGTGGGCGCCAAGCTGCGGCAGAAGCGCAAGCTGAAGATCTCGTTCGACGAGTGGAACGTCTGGTACCAGTCCCGCCTCCAGTCCGACCTGGACCGGCGCGGCTGGGTCGAGGCGCCGGCGCTGATCGAGGACGACTACACGGCCGTCGACGCGGTGGTGGTGGGCGACCTGCTGATCACCCTGCTCCGGCACGCCGACCGCCTCGGCGTGGCCTGCCAGGCGCAGCTCGCCAACGTGATCGCCCCGATCCGTACCCGCAACGGCGGCCCGGCCTGGCGGCAGAGCATCTTCCACCCGTTCGCGCTGACCGCCCGGTACGCCCGCGGCACCGTGCTGCGGACCGAGCCCACCGGCCCGGCCTACGAGACCCGGCGGTACGGCGACGTGCCCGCGCTGGACACCGTCGCCGTGCACGACGAGGAGACCGGTGGGCTGGCCGTCTTCGCGGTGAACCGCAGCTCGCAGGACGTCCCGCTCGACCTGGACCTGCGCGGCCTGCCCGGCCTGCGGGCCGAGGCGCACACCACTGTGGCGGCCGGAACCGACCCGGACGCCACGAACACCGAAGCGGACCCGGAGCGGGTCACGCCCCGGGACCTCACCACTCCCACTGTCGACGGCGGCCGGGCCTCCGTGCTGCTGCCGGCCACCTCCTGGAACCTGCTGCGCTTCGTGCCGGCGCTGTGACCAGGCAATACTCCATCCCGTCCCCCAAGGAGTACCCATGATCCAGAACGAGATGAGCCGGCGGCGCCTGCTCGGCCTCGGCCTCGGGCTCGGCGCGGCGGCCACGCTGACCCTCAGCGGCTGCGGCGGCGGCAGCAGCTCCGACAGCTCCGGCGCGTCCGGCAACGGCGGCAAGGACTACACCGGCCCGAAGGTGGACCTGAAGCTGTGGAACGGCTTCACCGGCGGCGACGGCGAGATCTTCAAGGCGCTCGTCCAGCAGTTCAACGGCGAGCACCAGAACATCGCGGTCAGCGTGATCACCTACGAGTGGCAGGACTACTACAGCAAGCTCCCCGGTGCGGTCTCCAGCGGCAACGGCCCGGACATCGCGGTCATGCACATGGACCAGCTCGCCACGTTCGCCGCCCGCGGCACGATCAGCGAACTGGACGACGTGGCCAAGGCCCTGGAGCTGAGCGAGGGCGACTTCGCCCCGACGGTCTGGAAGGGCGGCCTCTACAACGACAAGCGGTACGGCATCCCGCTCGACATGCACCCGCTGGGCTTCTACTACAACAAGGCCGTCATGCAGAAGGCCGGCCTGGACCCGGAGAAGCCGCCGACGACCCGGGACGAGTACACCGCGGCGCTCACCGAGCTGAAGAAGTCCGGCGTGCAGGGCTTCTGGGTCAGCCCGTTCCAGTTCACCGGCGGGATGACCTTCTACAGCCTGCTGCACCAGTGGGGCGGCACGCTCTTCGACGCCGAGGTGGCGAAGGCGACGTTCAACTCCGACCCGGCGGTCGAGGCCTGCACCTGGCTGGTCGACATGATCAAGCAGGGCCACTCCCCGGCGAACGTCGGCCAGGACGCCGACTACCTGGCGTTCAAGAACGGCAAGAACGCGTTCACCTGGAACGGCATCTGGCAGATCAACGATCTGAAGAAGAGCCCGAACGTGCAGTGGGGCGTGGCGCCGCTGCCGCAGATCGGCAGCCAGAAGGCCGCCTGGGCGAACTCGCACAACTTCACCATCGTCAAGCAGCGCTCCGCGAACGCGAACAAGACCGCCGGGGCGAAGGTGTTCATCAACTGGCTGAGCCAGCACTCGCTCGACTGGGCCAAGGGCGGCCAGGTGCCGGCTCGCAAGGCGGTCCGCGAGAGCGGCGACTTCAAGGGCCTCACCGAGGTCAACGCGCTCGCCCCGGAGCTGGAGTACGCCGCCTTCCCGCCCGCCGCGCCGGGTCTGGGTGAGGTCATGCTGACCTTCTACAGCGCGTTCAACGAGGCGGCGCTGGGCAAGAAGTCGCCGAAGCAGGCGCTCGACGACGGCGTGGCCAAGGCGAACAAGCAGCTCGAGGACAACCGCAAGAAGTACGGGAACTGATCCGCCGTGGCGGACGTGATCGAGGCCGGGGCGGTGCGTGAGAACGCGCCGCCCCCGGCGGCGCCCACCCGCCGCCGGGGCGCGACGGAACGCGGCAACCGCGCGACCCCGTACCTCTTCCTCGCGCCGTACCTGATCCTGTTCGGCGTCTTCGGCCTGGCGCCGATCCTGTTCGGGCTCTGGATCAGCCTGCACCAGTGGGACCTGCAACTGCCCAACCGGCCGTTCGTCGGGCTCGGCAACTACCGGGACCTGTTCTCCAGCGAGTCGGCGATCTACGGGGACTGGTGGTCGAGCGTCCGGGCCACCGGGATCTTCACGCTGTTCTCCGTACCGCTGCTGGTGGTGATCCCGCTCGGGCTGGCGCTGCTGCTCAACCGCTCGTTCCCCGGCCGGACGTTCTTCCGGGCCGCCTTCTTCGCGCCGTACGTGCTGGGCGTGGCGGTGATCGGTCTGCTCTGGCGGTTCCTGCTGGACGCCAACCTGGGCCTGGTCAACCGGCTGCTCGGCGTGGCCGGGCTACCGTCGGACACCCCGTGGGTGACCGACGTGCCGTGGGCCTGGGTGTCGCTTGTCGGCGTGACCGTGTGGTGGACGTGCGGCTTCAACGCGGTGATCTACCTGGCCGGTCTCCAGGACATCCCGGCCGAGCTGTACGAGGCGGCCAAGGTGGACGGCGCGGGCGCGTGGGACCGGTTCCGCCACGTCACGATCCCCGGCCTGCGGCCGGTGATGCTGTTCGTCTTCACCACCACGATCCTCGCCTCGGCGAACGTGTTCGGGCAGGCGTTCCTGATCACCCAGGGCGCGCCCGGCGAACAGACCCGGACCGTGGTCTGGCGGATCGTCGACGAGGGGCTGCGGGACTACGACGCCGGGCGGGCCGCCTCGATGAGCGTGTTCTTCGCGCTGTTGCTGGCAGTGGTGAGCGTCGTCAACTTCCGGCTGTTCCGCTACCGGGAAGACTGAGGGCTACGACATGAGGAACATGCGCGCGGTGGCGCGGTACGGCGTCCTGCTGCTGATCACCGCAATCTTCGTGACCCCCCTGGTCTGGATGCTGCTGACCTCGGTGAAGACGTACGACGACGCGCAGCGGGTGCCGCCCGGCTGGCTGCCGGACCCGTTCTCCACCTACGGCTACGGGCAGATCGTCGACAACGCGGCGAACCCGGTGCTGCGCTGGTTCGTCAACAGCATGGCGGCGGCCACGCTGCACACGCTGCTGGTGCTGGTGACCGCGTCGATGGCCGCGTACGCGCTGGCCCGGATGCGGTTCCGCGGCCGCAAGGTGCTGTTCGCGCTGATCGTGGGCACCCTGTTCCTGCCGCCCACCTCGCTGATCATCCCGAACTTCATCATCGCCGAGCGGCTGAACTGGATCGACACGCTCACAGTGGTGATCGTGCCGGGAGCGGCCAGCGCGTTCGGGGTGTTCTTCCTGCGCCAGTTCTTCCTGTCCATCCCGGCCGAGCTGGAGGAGGCGGCGGTGCTGGACGGCGCGAACCACTGGCAGATCTTCCGGCGGGTGCTGCTGCCGCTGTCGAAGCCGGCGCTGGCGACGCTCGCGGTGCTGTCGTTCCTGACCAACTGGAACGACTTCCTCTGGCCGGTGTACGTGCTGTTCAGCCCGGAACGGCTCACCCTGCCGGCGGGTCTGGGCCTGCTCCAGGGCGCGTACGTCACCGACTATCCGGTGATCATGGCGGGCGCGGTGCTGGCGAGCGTGCCGGTGCTGATCCTGTTCGTGCTGGCCCAGCGGCACATCATCCAGGGCGTCTCCCGCAGCGGCCTGAAGGGGTGAGCGGATAGGGAACGGCCCCCTTCTCGACGCGCGCCGGCGTCGAGAAGGGGGCCCTTCAGGTGCCCGCCTCAGGGGGTGGGGGCGGGCTCGGGGGTGTCCGAGTGCTCGCGCCGGGCCAGCCGGTTCTTGCGGTGGCCGTACCCGAAGTAGATGACCGCGCCGATCAGCATCCAGGCGAGGAACCGCAGCCAGGTCTCCACCGACAGGTTCAGGCTCAGGTAGAGGCACGCCACGGCGGTGAGGATCGGCAGCACCGGCGAGAACGGCACCTTGAACGGCCGCTCCAGGTCGGGGCGGCGCTTGCGCAGGATCGGCACCGCGATGGCGACCAGCGTGAACGCGCAGAGCGCGCCGATGCTGACCAGGTCGGCGAGCGCCGACAGCGGCAGGAAACCGGCCAGCAGCGCCACCGCGATCGTCATGATCCCGGCGATCCGGTACGGGGTGCCCCAGCGCGGGTGCACCTTGGCGATGGCGGGCGGGATGAGCCCGTCCCGGGCGATGGCGAAGCCGATCCGGCCCATGGCCACCAGGTCGACCAGGATCACGCTGGTGAGCCCGGCGACGGCGGCGATGGAGACGAGCACCGCGGCCCAACCCGCGCCGACGGCCCGGAACGCGGACGCGATCGGCGCGCCCTCGTCGATCTCGGTGTACTTGACCATGCCGACCACGACCAGCGAGACGCCGATGTAGAGCACCGTGGAGATCACGAGCGTGCCGAGAAGGCCCAGCGGCAGGTCCCGCTTGGGCTTGCGGGTCTCCTCACCCAGGTTCGCCACGGCCTCGAACCCGGTGTACGCGAAGAACACGACGGCGGCGGCGGTGAGCACCCCGACGAAGCCGAAGACGGAGGGTTCCAGCCCGAAGAGCGCCTGGGTGACCGGTTGCTTGATGCCGTCGTCTCCGGCGCCGGCCGGCTCGGCGGACGGGATGAACGGGCTGAGGTTGGCCGCCTTGACGAAGAACAGCCCGGCGATGATGACGAAGGCACAGATCGCCACCTTGACCAGCACGAGCAGGTTGGTGACCCGGGCCGACTCGCGGATGCCGACGATGGCGACCACGCCGAGCACCAGCACGATGCCGATCGCGCCGAGGTTGACGACGCTGCCCTCCTCGGCGAACCAGGCGCTGGGCAGGCCGAACAGGTCGGCGAGGTAGCCGGACCAGCCGCGGGCCACCACCGCCGCGCCGAGCGCGAACTCCAGCAGCAGGTCCCAGCCGATGATCCAGGCGACGATCTCGCCCATCGTCGCGTACGCGTAGGTGTAGGCGCTGCCGGCGGTCGGCACGCTGCTGGCGAGTTCGGCGTAGCAGAGCGCGGCGAGCAGCGCGACCAGGCCGGCGATGCCGAACGAGATCACCACGCCCGGCCCGGCGCTGTTGCGCGCCTCGACGCCGGTGAGCGTGAAGATGCCGGTGCCGATCACGATGCCGATGCCGAAGCCCATCAGGTCGACCGCGCCGAGCCGGCGCCGCAGGCCCGGTTTGCCGTCCTCGCCGTCGGCGTCGCCCTGGGCGAGCACGTCCCGGATCGGCTTGGTACGCAGGACCGACATCTGATCACCTCCCCCGCCGTGTGGCCGCCACGGTGGCGGTCTGCGACCGGCAAGCTACCCAGCCGTTTTCCGCTCCAATCCCGCACCGTGTGTCTCGGAATCGTCACGATCCGGCCGATCGGACGACACGGGACATCGATCGGCCGTCAGGGTCTTGCGCCGGGCACGGATAGATGAAAGTTTTCTACCGGAGGTATGGGTAGCGCGGCGAATCTTGCCGCCACGCCCCGCCGCCGACCGTCCCCCCGGACCCGACGAAGGGACCGCACCGCATGAAGGCAACTCGGCTCGGAGCCGCCGCGCTGGCCGCGGCGCTGCTCGGCACGCTGGTCGCCGGCACGCCGGCGCAGGCCGCCCCCGGCGACACCGGCACCGCCACTTCCCCCTCCACCGACTGCGTCACCGACCCGGCCACCCCCAAGCGCCAGTTCCGGGCCATGTGGATCGCCTCGGTGACGAACATCGACTGGCCCAGCAAGGACTCCTGGACCGCACCGGACCAGGTGGCCAAGCAGAAGGCCGAATACCTGGCCTGGCTCGACCTGGCCCAGAAGCTCAACCACAACGCCGTCGTGGTCCAGGTCCGCCCGACCGCCGACGCGTTCTGGCCCTCGCCGTACGAGCCCTGGTCGGAGTACCTGACCGGCGTACGCGGCAAGAACCCCGGCTGGGACCCGCTGGACTTCCTGGTCGCCGAGTCGCACAAGCGCAACCTGGAGTTCCACGCCTGGTTCAACCCGTACCGCGTCTCGATGCCCGCGCCCGGCGGCGCCGGCGCCGACCTGTCGCAACTGGCCCCGGACAGCCCGGCCCGCCAGCACCCGGACTGGGTCTTCGCCTACCCGCCCGCCGGCGTCGCCGGCAGCCGGCTCTACTACAACCCCGGCGTCCCCGAGGTCCGCGAGTTCGTCCAGACCGCGATGATGGACGCGGTCAAGCGGTACGACATCGACGGCGTGCACTTCGACGACTACTTCTACCCGTACCCGAGCGGCACCCACCAGGTGCCCGACGACGCCACGTTCGCGGCGTACAACCGGGGCTTCACCGACAAGGCCGACTGGCGGCGGGACAACATCAACCTGCTGATCCAGGAGATGAACGCCAAGATCAAGGCGGTCAAGCCGTATGTGAAGTTCGGCGTCAGCCCGTTCGGCATCTGGCGCAACGCGTCGGCCGACCCGAACGGCTCGGACACCACCGGCTCGCAGTCGTACGACATCATCTCCGCCGACTCCCGCAAGTGGGTCAAGGAGGAGTGGATCGACTACATCGTGCCGCAGCTCTACTGGTACATCGGCCAGTACCCGGCGGCCGACTACGCCCGGCTGGTGCCGTGGTGGGCCGAGCAGGTGCGCGGCACGCGGGTGCAGCTCTACATCGGCCAGGCCGACTACAAGAGCGGTGACCCGGCGTACGGGTCGTTCTGGATGAACCCGCAGGAGCTGTCGAACCACCTGACGCTCAACCGGTCGTACCCGGAGGTGCTCGGCAACGTGCACTTCTCCGCGGTGCAGGTCCGGGCGAACCGGCTCGGCGCCACCGACATCTACGCCGCCGAGCACTACTCCCGCCCGGCGCTGGTGCCCACCATGACGCACCTGCCGCGCAAGCCGCTGCTGTTCCCGGTGGTCACCAAGGCCCAGCGCGAGGCGGACGGGGTACGCCTGAGCTGGCGTCAGCCGGCCGACGGCAAGGGCCCGCTCGGCACCGCCTCGTCGTACGCGATCTACCGGTTCGACGGGCACGGCCTGGCCGGGCGCTGCGACTTCGCCGACGCCTCGCACCTGGTCGGCACCGTTCGGGCCACCGACGGCGCCGTGCAGTCCTGGGTGGACACCACGGCGGCCGACGGCGCCCGGTACACCTACTACGTGACCGCGCTGGACCGGCTGGCGAACGAGAGCCCGGCGAGCCCGCCGCGCTTCGTGCGCTGACCCCCACCGGATGCCCCCGGGCCGCCTCGCGCGACCCGGGGGCATTCGTCTGTTCAGGCGGATGTCAGCGAGCCGCTCTCCGGGGCATCGCCCCAGCTCACCCATTTGATCGACACTTGTCGACATCCGGAGATCCCGGCCACCACCCGCGGAGGTTCCCGTGTCCCGTCGCCTCGCCACCACCCTCGCCGCCGGCGCGCTCGCCCTGCTCACCATGCTCGGTCTGGCCACACCGGCCGCCGCCGCGGTGAGCACCCAGCAGAAGCTGTCCGTCCTGACCAGCTGGACGCAGACCAGCGCGTCCAGCTACAACGCCTGGAACAGCGCCCGGCAGAACCGGGCGCCCTGGACCGAGTACGGCTTCGACTGGTCCACCGACTACTGCTCGTCCAGCCCGGACAACCCGATCGGGTTCAACTTCAAGCTCTCCTGCTACCGCCACGACTTCGGCTACCGCAACCACAAGGCGATGGGCGTCTTCTCGGCCGCCAAGTCCCGCCTGGACAGCGCCTTCTACGCCGACCTGAAGCGGGTCTGCGCCACGTACAACGCGGTGGTCCGGCCCGCCTGCTACAGCCTCGCCTGGACGTACTACCAGGCGGTGAGCGTCTTCGGCTCGGTCGCCGCGGTCTCCCAGGCCGACCTCGACCGCGCGGCACGGATGAAGGCCGACGCCGAACGTCGCGCCGCTGCGCGCGCCTGACCCATCGCACGGGGAGTCCGCCGCCCGGCGGGCTCCCCGTCCGGCTCAGCCGGCCGTGCTGCGTGGCTCGAACGCCGGCCAGGAACCCGGCGGCCGCACGCCGAACCGGGGCGAGTCGGCGGCCAGGTCCGGATGCTCGACGTGCAGCGCCAGCGCCGCCACCTCGTCCAGCCGCAGCCCCGACCCGGCGCCGTAGGCGGCGTCGAACGCCTCGTCACCGAGCACCCGGCGCAGCTCCTTCTGCCGGGCCGACCAGTACGGGCCGTATATCCCCGGCGTGGCCCGCAGGTTCGCCCGGGTGGCCTGCGCCGCCCCGAACAGCCGGGCCGCGGAGAGCGCGTCTCCGGCGAGCGCGCAGCGCACCGCTATCGCGTTGATCGTGTCGCAGGCCCGGCCCAGGTAGCCGTGGCTCATCCGGGACCGCAACGCCACCAGCAGATGCTCGTGCGCGGCGACCAGATCGCCCCGGGCCAGGGCCACCATGCCGAGCAGCATGTCCACCGACCGGCCGCCCCGCTCGGCCGGCCGGGCCGCCTCGACCGGGCGGGCCGCGGCGAGCAGGTCGGCCGCCTCGTCCAGCGCGCCCCGGCGCCAGAGCAGCTCGGCGAGGTTGTAGACGGCCAGCAGCGCGTCCCCCACCACGTCCTGCGCGAACGCCCAGTCGATCACCTCACGGCAGACCCGCTCCGCCTCGGCGAACTGCCCCATGTCGACCAGCGGCGCGGCGCGTCCGGCCAGCACCCGGGCCAGCAGCCCCCGGTCGCCGGACTGCCGGGCCGCCGCCTCGGCCCGCTGCGAGTACCGCAGCTCCTCGCCGAACTCGCCGTCCGCGCCCGCGTGCAGCGAGTGCATGTGGTACGCGGCGGCCAGCTCGGCGTCCGGCATCACCTCGCCGGTCTCGGCGAGCCGGCCGTAGAGTCGGAACAGCCAGAGCCGCCCCTCCCGGGCCAGCCCGCGCTCCCGCCACCACTGGTCCAGGTCACCCGCCAGCGACAGCCCCGACCGGGCGCTGCCGCCGGTGGCGCACCAGCGCAACGCGGCCCGCAACTCGTTCGCGAGCGGGTCGAGCGCGTACAGGGACAGCGTCACCGGGCGACCGTCCGCTCCCAGGTGTGCCCGGTCCAGCGCGTGCCGGCACCAGGCGACGTGCCGGTCCCGGGCGCTCTGCTCCTCGCCCGCCTCGACCAGCCGCCGGGCCGCGTACGCCCGGATCGGGTCGAGCATCCGGTAGGTGCTGCCGGAGGCGTGCGGCTCGGCCAGCACCATCGACTTGTCCACCAGCACCGAGAGCGGGTCGAGCGGGTCCTCGTCGAGCAGCCACTGCACGGTCGGCAGGTCCACCGGGCCGGCGAACACCGCCATCCAGCGCAGCAGCCGGGCCGAGCGCGCGCCCAGCGTCCGGTACGACCACGTCACGGTGGCCTGGATGGTCAGGTGCCGCTCGCTGGCCGAACGCTGCACCGCCCGGGTCGCCGGGGTGGGCGGGGCGGCGCCGGTCGCGGCGGCCACCAGGTCCACCGTGTCCTGCTGGTTGCCGCTCCAGCCCGCCTCCACCGGCGGCGGTTCCGCGGTCTCCCGGCCGGCGTCGAGCGTGCCCAGCATGTCGTCCAGCCGCTCGGCAAGTTGCCCGGCGGATAGCACCCGCAGCCGGGCCGCGGCCAGCTCGATGGCCAGCGGCAACCCGTCCAGGCGGCGTACCACCCGGTGCAGGTCGGCCTGCTCGGCGGGCTCCGGCGCGCGGCCGCCCCGGGCCACGGCGGTACGGTCCAGCAGCAGCGCCACCGCGTCGCTGCCCCCGCCGTCGGGCCCCTCGTCCACCGACAGCGGCGGTATCCGCCACACCACCTCGCCGGGTACGCCGAACGACTCCCGGCTGGTCGCCAGCACCCGCACCCCCCGGCCACCCGCGAGCAGCCGGCTGATCACCTCGGCCGACGCGGCGGTCTGGGCGTCGCAGGTGTCCAGCAGCACGAGCATCCGGCGCGGCGCCGCGTACTCGACGAGGGTGTCGAGCATCGGCCGGCCCGGCTCGGGACGGAGGCCGAGCACGGCGGCGATCTCGAACGCCACCAGCCCCGGGTCGGTCACCGCGGCGATGTCGACGAACCAGACGCCGTCCGGGTAGTCCTCGACGATCCCGGAGGCCAGCTCCACCGCCAGCCGGGTCTTGCCGGCGCCGCCCGCGCCGAGCACCGTCACCAGGCGGTACGCCTCGACCAGCCGCCCCAGCTCGGCCCGCTCGGCCTGCCGGCCGACGAACGAGGTGACCTGGGTGGGCAGGTTGTGCGCTGTCGCGTCGGCGGTACGCGGACGCGGGAACCGCCGCTCCAGCCCGGGCGCGACGAGCTGGAACAACCGCTCCCGGTCGTCGAAGCCGCGCAGCCGGTGCAGCCCGAGGTCCAGCAGGGACACCCCGTCCGGCAGCGGGTCGGCGTGCTGGGCGGTGGCGGCCGAGCAGAGCACCTGCCCGCCGTGCGCCGCGGCGGCCACCCGGGCGGCCCGGTGCACCTCGGGACTGGCGTACTCGCCGTCGCGGGGCTCGGCGTAGCCGGTGTGCAGCCCCATCCGTACCCGGGGGGTGGCGTCCGGGTTGGGCCAGTCGTGGCCGGCGAGCGCGCGCTGCGCGGTAAGGCAGGCGCGGACCGCGGCGGCGGCGTCCGGGAACGCGAGGAAGAACGAGTCCCCCTCGGTCAGCAGCTCCGCGCCGTCGGTGCCGGCCAGGGTGTCGCGCAGCAGCCGCCGGTGCTCGTGCAGGACCGGGCGGTAGACCGGGCCGAGCATCCGGGCCAGCCGCGTCGAACCCTCGATGTCGGTGAACACGAAGGTCACCCACCCGCTGGGGAGGTGGTGTCCTTGCGACATACGTCGAACCTCCGCCCGGTGACGTCGGGTTCATGCTGCCCTATGGTCGTGCCGTCACGCATCGTGAGAACGGCTGGGCAGATTCCGCCCCAAGGTGCCAAAAGATCACAGCGGCGGCAAGACCCCGATCGACCCGCGGGACGGGCGGCGGAAAGTCAGCAGCCGCAGGAGCCGCCGCAGCAACCGCCACCGCTGGGAATCCCACCGCTCGGAGCGGAGCCGCCCCGGCCGGTGACGGCCACCGTGGACAGCAGTTTCACCGTGTCGGCGTGGCCCTGCGGGCAGGTGGCCGGCCGTCCGGCCTCGGCCATCGGGCGGTTGACCTCGAAGGTGTCGCCGCAGGCGCGGCAACGGAACTCGTACCGGGGCATGTCCCAAGCGTACGGCCGGGCCTGACGTCGTCACCCGGATGGGTGATACTCGACGGGTGGTGGACGGCGAACGGCGAGCGACGGCCCGGCCCCTGCGACCCGCCGCGCCGCCGCCCGACGACGGTGCCCCGCCCGTCCCGCGTCCCCGGCGCGAGCGCGA
>NZ_RCVK01000189.1:0-58791 GCF_003667485.1 Micromonospora sp. BL1 | reverse complement strand
GGGTGACGTCGACCGGGATCGGCGCGCCGATCCAGCCCTCGCCGTCCCACCACCTGCGGGTCTCCGTGTCGGCGGGGTCGACGTACCAGCCGGGTTCCAAACTCACGATGCCGTCCCTGTTCGCGACTGCGGGGCTCGCAAACCCGGCTCACTCCTCGCGCTCACGATGCCGTCCTAGTTCCCGACTGCGGGGCTCGCAGGCCCGGCTCACTCCTCGCGCTCACGGGCCAACCTTAACGACGACCGTCCCGGCGAACTTGTCGTGGAGGCACTGCTGCCAGGGCTTGTCCCACAGTTGCCAGAAACCGTCGAGGTAGTTGAGGAACGGCACGAACATGCCGCCGGCGAACTCGACGAGCCAGCGCTTGCCGAGCATGCCCCGGGTCAGCGCGGCGTCGGGCTGCATCGGGACGATCCGCAGCTTCATCACCTTCTTGCCGAGCGTCTGCCCGGTCCGGCGGGCGTACTCGACGTGGTAGACCCAGTAGAAGGCGAGCATCAGCAGCAGGACCCCGAGCTCGGCGGCGAGCAGCGGCAGGAACACGCTGGTCCAGACCTCGACCGGGTCGGGGCCGTTCGGGCCGGCCTGCTCCATCTCGTCGATCATCCGGAAGAAGACGAGGAAGAAGACCGGCACGAACAGCGCCATCATCACCGCCATGGCGACGGCGGTGTCGATCAGGTAGGCGAGCAGCCGGTCGCCGAAGCCCGCCAGCGGCTGCCCGTTCGGCGCCACCGGGGGCGGCACGAGCGCCGGGGCGTACCCCGCAGGCACGTGTTGTGCGGGCACCGCCGGTCCGCCGGGCGGCGCGAAGCCGCCGCCCGCGGGTGGATGTCCGGCGGGCGGCGGCGTCGGGTTCGGAGGAGGCTGGGTCACGCGGACAGTGTTACAGGTTCCCGCGCTTCTCCTGCTCGCGCTCGATCGCCTCGAACAGGGCCTTGAAGTTGCCCTTGCCGAAGCCGAGCGAGCCGTGCCGCTCGATCAGCTCGAAGAAGACGGTGGGGCGGTCCTGCACCGGCTTGGTGAAGATCTGGAGCAGGTAGCCGTCCTCGTCCCGGTCGACCAGGATCTTGCGGGACTGAAGCTCCTCGATCGGCACCCGGACGTTGCCGATGCGGGCGCGCAGCTCCGGGTCCTCGTAGTACGAGTCCGGGGTGTCCAGGAACTCGACGCCCGCGGCGCGCATGGCGTCCACGCTGGCCAGGATGTCGTTCGTGGCCACGGCGATGTGCTGGGCCCCGGGGCCCTGGTAGAACTCCAGGTACTCGTCGATCTGCGACTTCTTGCGGGCCACGGCCGGCTCGTTGAGCGGGAACTTCACCTTGCGGGTGCCGTTGGCGACGACCTTGCTCATCAGCGCCGAGTAGTCGGTGGCGATGTCGTCGCCGATGAACTCCGCCATGTTCGAAAAGCCCATGACGCGCTTGTAGAACTCGACCCACTCGTCCATCCGGCCCAGCTCCACGTTGCCGACCACGTGGTCGACCGCCTGGAAGAACCGCTTCGGCTGGATGCCGGCGTCGATCATCGGCTGCCGGTCCACGATCGGGCCGCGGGCCACGAACCCGGGCAGGAACGGGCCGGTGTAGCGGGACCGGTCGACCAGGCTGTGCCGGGTGTCGCCGTACGCGGCGATGGACGCCATCCGGACGGTGCCGTGCTCGTCGCTGACGTCGTGCGGCTCGACCAGGCCGGTCGCGCCCTGCGCCACGGCGTGCGCGTACGCGGCGTCCACGTCCGGCACCTCCAGCGCGATGTCGGAGACGCCGTCGCTGTGCTTCGCCACGTGCTCGGCGCCGTCGGCGTCCGGGCGTACCGCGCCGGTCAGCACGAAGCGGGCCGAACCGCTGGTCAGCACGTACTGCGCGTGGTCCCGGTAGCCCTGCTCCGGCCCCCGGTACGCCACGCAGGTCATGCCGAACGCGGTGGAGTAGTAGTGCGCGGCCTGCTTGGCGTTGCCCACCAGGAAGTGGACGTGGTCCATGCCCTTGACCGGGAACGGGTCGCGGGTGATGTCGTGGTCGACTGCGCCGACGAGAGCGTCGACGTCGACCTCCTCGGTCGACTGGGGTCGGTCGATCGCCTGGGTCATGGTGGCCTCCCTCGCGTACCGGCCGGCCTCGCGGGCCGCCGTGGATGTGCTCTTCCGGCGAGGATCTACGGGCCACGGTGAGTTGGGCAACAGTTGACGTTATTCCTGGTCAGGTTGTGCATTCGGTACGGTTGGGCACCATGAACACTGGTCAGGATGTACAGCTCGACGAGTTGGACGCCCGCTTGATCGAACTGCTCGCCGAGGAGCCCCGGATCGGTGTGCTGGAGTGCTCCCGGCGGCTCGGCGTGGCCCGCGGCACGGTCCAGGCCCGGCTCGACAAGCTCGTCGGCCGGGGCGTCGTCACCGGGTTCGGGCCGGACATCACCCCCGCCGCGATCGGCTTCGGGGTGACCAGCTTCGTCACGCTGGAGATCAGTCAGCGGCACGGCCACGACCAGGTCACCGCGCACCTCGCCGCGATCCCCGAGGTGCTGGAGGCGCACACCATCACCGGCTCCAGCGACCTGCTCTGCCGGATCGTCGCCCGGTCCAACACCGACCTCCAGCGGGTCATCGACCAGATCGTCGCCTCGGAGGGCATCCGGCGCGCCTCCACCATCATCGCGCTGGCCGAGCAGATCCCGTACCGGACGCTGCCGCTCGTCCGCTCCGCCGCCCGCGGCGGCCCTTAACACCCCGGGCCACCCAAGAAGGGCCGCGACACGCCCCGCACGCGGCCCGGGGGACCGGTGATCGTCGCTACCGTGTGCGGTGTGAAGGGCCTAGGGGTACGCGGCTGGTTGCTGCTCGGGCTCGTCACCGTGGTCGTCCTCGCCGCGACCGGCGTCTGGAACCCGTTCCCGGCGCTCTGGGACTGGGTCGACCGCAGCAAGCCGATCTCCGAGCCGGACGTGGTCTGGCAGCAGCGTGTCGGCGGCACGCCGCGCAGCGTCACCATCGCCGGCGACACCGTGATCGTGGAGCAGCGCACCCGCATCGAGGCGCGCAACCTCGCCGACGGCGGCCAGCTCTGGGAGCGCAAGGCCGACTGGTCGGCGGTCGCGGGCAGCGGCCGGGAGTCCGTCGTCGCCGTGGGCAAGCTGCTCGACAAGGGGTACGAGGTGCTCGACCCGGTGAGCGGCGTGACCCGCCGCCGCGACGACCGCGCGATCGCCGTCTGGACGTACCGGAACCTGCTGCTGGACGCGTACTGCGTGCAGGCCACCGACTGCACGCTGCGTGCCTGGGAGCCGCGCGGCACCGCTCCGCTGTGGAGCGCGTTCCTGCCCGGCGTGCACAGCGGCGTGCTCGCCGACAACCCGGAACTGCTCGGCACCCGGCGGCTCGGCGCCACCCGGATCGACGGCGGGGTGGCCGGGCCGGAGTCCGTACCGCCGCTGCTCGGCTTCCCGGTCGACGGCCGGGTGCACGTGGTGGACACCGCCACCGGCCGGGTGCTCCAGAACGTCCAGCCCGGCCGGGAGGAGCGGCTCGCAGTGGTCGGCGGCCGGCTGCTGCGGATCGCGGCCACCTCCCGCGACGGGAGCTGCTACTACGCGGTGACCGCCGTGGACCCGGCCACCGGTCAGCAGGTGTGGCGGCGTACCGGGATCAACCTGCGCACCGCCGACTACGCCGGCTGCGTGCAGCGGGAGGATCCGCAGGGCGGACGCAACGTGATCATCGGAGTCGCCCCGGACGGCCGGGAGACCGTGCTCGACGGGTACGACGGCCGGCTGCTCCAGGTCGGCGCGGACGGCGAGAAGCTGCTCGCCGTGGACGACCGCTACACAGTGGTGCGCAGCGCCGACAAGGGCTCGCTGCTCGGTCGGGAGCTGTCGGCCGACCGGACCCGCTGGACCCGGCCGGCGGGCGGCAGGAGCGGTGCCGCGCTCACCCCGTACGCGGCGGTGATCAGCGAGGAGAAGCCGTCCCGGCTGATCGCTGTCGAGCCGCGGGAGGGCCGGGTGCTGGTCGAGCTGCGCACCTCGGCGAACGCGCTGGCGGTCGGCCCGAACGGCATGATCATCGGCGAGGGGCGGGAGATCGGGTACGTCCGCTGGGGCGCCGGCA
This sequence comes from Micromonospora sp. BL1, assembly GCF_003667485.1. Classification (NCBI taxonomy): domain Bacteria; kingdom Bacillati; phylum Actinomycetota; class Actinomycetes; order Micromonosporales; family Micromonosporaceae; genus Micromonospora; species Micromonospora sp. BL1. The sequence goes on along the minus strand of NZ_RCVK01000189.1, from coordinate 54,682 downwards.
CGTCCGAGGCGCCGGGGCCGGACCAGGACGGCGCGCCGGTGGCGCCGGATCCGGGAGGCAGCGGGCGCCCGCCGAGCGACCAGGGAAGTTGCGGACCGAAACGGGAACTCTGCGCCGACGGCAAGTGACAGCGGGTGAGAGCGTCGTCCCAGGACCGACCTGCGGGTGCCACCGATCGACGGCTCTGCCCTAGGCTTTTCGGTCATGAGCAGTGCCGCCGCCTTCTCGTACGCACCCCTGCTGCCGACCGGTCCCGACCAGACCGAATACCGCCTGGTCACCGACGAGGGCGTGGACGTCGTCAACGGCCCCGGAGGCCGCCGGTTCCTCACCGTGGATCCGGGCGCGCTGACCGCGCTGACGGCCGAGGCGATGCACGACATCGCCCACTTCCTGCGCCCGGCCCACCTGGCTCAGCTCCGCGCGATCATCGACGACCCGGCGGCCTCGCCGAACGACCGCTTCGTCGCGCTCGACCTGCTGCGCAACGCCAACATCGCGGCCGGCGGCGTGCTGCCGATGTGCCAGGACACCGGCACCGCGATCGTGATGGGCAAGCGCGGCCGGCACGTGCTCACCGACGGCACCGACGCCGAGGCGATCTCGCGCGGCGTCTACCAGGCGTACACCCGGCTCAACCTGCGCTACTCCCAGCTCGCCCCGCTGACCATGTGGGACGAGCGGAACACCGGCAGCAACCTGCCCGCCCAGGTGGAGCTGTACGCCGAGGACCCGGACGGCCACGCCGACGCGTACAAGTTCCTGTTCATGGCCAAGGGCGGCGGCTCGGCCAACAAGTCCTACCTCTACCAGGAGACCAAGGCGCTGCTGAACCCCACGCGGATGATGCAGTTCCTGGAGGAGAAGCTGCGGCTCATCGGCACCGCGGCCTGCCCGCCCTACCACCTGGCGATCGTCATCGGCGGCACCTCCGCCGAGTACGCGCTCAAGACCGCGAAGTACGCCTCCGCGAAGTACCTCGACGCGCTGCCCACCGAGGGCTCGATGAGCGCGCACGGCTTCCGTGACCTGGAGCTGGAGGCCGAGGTGCTGGAGCTGACCCGCAACTTCGGCATCGGCGCGCAGTTCGGCGGGCGCTACTTCTGCCACGACGTACGGGTGGTCCGGCTGCCCCGGCACGGCGCCTCCTGCCCGGTGGCGATCGCTGTCTCCTGCTCGGCCGACCGGCAGGCGGTGGCGAAGATCACCCCGTCGGGCGTCTGGCTGGAGCGACTCGAAACCGACCCGGCGCGGTTCCTGCCCGACGTGACCGACGAGACGCTGGAGACCGAGGAGGTCGTCCGCGTCGACCTGAACCGGCCGATGGACGAGATCCGGGCCGAGCTGTCGAAGTACCCGGTGAAGACCCGGCTGTCCCTGACCGGCCCGCTCGTCGTCGCCCGGGACATCGCGCACGCGAAGATCGCCGAGCGGCTGGACGCGGGCGAGCCGATGCCGCAGTACCTGCGTGACCACGCGGTCTACTACGCCGGCCCGGCGAAGACCCCCGAGGGCTACGCCTCCGGCTCGTTCGGCCCCACCACCGCCGGCCGGATGGACGCGTACGTGGAGAAGTTCCAGGCGGCCGGCGGCTCGATGGTGATGCTGGCCAAGGGCAACCGGTCCGCCCAGGTCACCCGCTCCTGCCAGGCGCACGGCGGCTTCTACCTCGGCTCGATCGGCGGCCCGGCCGCCCGCCTGGCGCAGGACTGCATCAAGCACGTCGAGGTGCTCGAATACGCCGAGCTGGGCATGGAGGCGGTCTGGAAGATCGAGGTGGAGGACTTCCCCGCCTTCATCGTCGTCGACGACAAGGGCAACGACTTCTTCGCCGAGGTCACCAAGCCGGTGCTCACCGTCGGCCGGCGCTGACGTCAGACGTACGCGAGGGGCGCCCGGGAATGTCCCGGGCGCCCCTCGATGTGTCCGTCGTGCATCGACATCGGTGCGCCTGCCCGGCCGAGTGGCCGGGCAGGCGCACCGCCCCCGTCGGATGCCGTCACCGACAACCCGTGTCGAGTCTGGGTGCCGTCGCTATCGGATCGCTATCGCCTCGTCGCGCCGCTCGGTGACCGCCGGGCTACGCTGCTGGAAGTTGCATGGCGGCAGGCGGGGGCGCGGATGCGATTCGGGATCTTGGGGCCCTTGCGGGTCGGTGGCGGCGAAGCCACCGTCACCGCGGGCCGGGATCGCACCGTGCTCGCCATGCTGTTGCTGCGCCCCGGCCGCGTGGTGCCGGTGGAGGATCTGGTCGACGCCGTCTGGGAGGACCGTCCCCCGGCTACCGCGCGGACCCAGCTCCAGATCTGCGTGTCGCGACTGCGGCAGCGGTTCGCGGCGCTCGGGCTGCCGGCCGACACGATCGTCACCGACCCGGCGGGCTACGGCATCCGGATCCAGCCGGACGACCTCGACGCCGACATGTTCGCCCGTGCCGTGGAGACGGCCCGCGCCGAGGCGGCCGCCGGCCGGCCGGCCGAGGCCCGCCGCCACTACCGGGCCGCCCTGGCGCTGTGGCGCGGTCCGGCGCTCGCCGGCATCCCGGCCCGGCTGGTGCGACTGCGGGCTCAGGCGCTCGACGAGCAACGGCTCGCGGTGCTGGAGGACTGCGTCGACGTCGAGCTGCGGCTGCGCCGGGGGACCGAACTGGTCGACGAGCTCACCGAGGCGGTCGAGAACAACCCGCTGCGGGAACGGCTGCGGGGGCAGCTGATGCTGGCCCTCGCGGCGGTCGGCCGGCAGGCGGACGCACTCGCCGTCTACCGGGACGGCCGCCGCATCTACGCCGAGGAACTGGGCATCGAGCCCGGTACGGCGTTGCAGGAACTGCACCAGCGCGTACTGGCCGGTGACGAGGCGGCCGGTCCGCGCCCCGCGGCGCCCGTACGCACGCTGCCCCGGGCCATCCGGGACTTCACCGGCCGTCAGCAGACCATGACGCGGCTGGTCAAGGACATCGTCGAGGAGGGGACGCGGCTGTACCTGATCGACGGGATGGCCGGCAGCGGCAAGACGACCCTCGCCGTCCAGGTCGCGACCGCGCTGCGCGAGCGGTTCCCGGACGCGGAACTCTTCATCGACCTGCACGGCTACAGCGAGCGCAGCCCACTGACCCCCGCGGCGGCCGCAGCCACCCTGCTGCGGCAGCTCGGCGTGCCCACCGAGCGGGTGCCGGTCGACGCGGAGGACCGGCTGGCGATGTGGCGCTCCGAGCTGGCCGACCGGCGGGCCGTGGTGGTGCTCGACAACGCGGCGAGCGCCGCCCAGGCCGCGGCGCTGCTGCCCAGCGGTCCGGACAATCTCGTGCTGGTGACCAGCCGTCGCCGGCTGGCCGGCCTGGACGAGGGTCGTCCACACTCGCTGCCCGTCCTGGACCCGGACGAGGCCGTCGAACTGCTCGGCCGGATCGTCGGCGCCGACCGGGTCGACGCCGAGCCGGCGGCCGCCGCCGAGGTGGCCCGGCGGTGCGGTCATCTGCCGCTCGCCATCCGGCTGGCCGGTTCCCGGCTCGCGCACCGCCCGCACTGGCGGGTCGCCGACCTGGCGCGGCGGCTGGCCGAGGCGCAGGATTCACTGGCCGAGCTGGCGGTCGGCGAACGCTCCGTCGGGCACGCCTTCACGCTCTCGTACGCGCAGGTCTCGGCGCCGGCCCGGCGGCTGTTCCGGCTGCTCGGGCTCCACCCCGGCGTACGGTTCGACAACCGGGTGGCGGCGGCGCTCGCCGACGTGCCGCTGCCGGAGGCGCAGGACCTGCTGGACGAGCTGGTGGACGTGCACCTGGCCGAGGAGACCGCGCCGGGCCGGTACCGCCTCCACGACCTGCTCCGGGAGTACGCGCGCCGGTTGCTGGCCGAGACCGAGCGTCCGGACGAGCGCCGGACGGCGGTGGCCCACCTGCTCGACCATCACCTTCAGGTGGCGGTCGGCCTGGCGATCGTCGCCGAGACGAAGCAGGGTGCGCTGAGCCAGGTCGCCTTCCCGCCGCCGCGACGTCCCGACCTGCTGCCGGTCCGGGAGGGGCCGGGTCAGTCCTGGTTCGACGAGAACCGGGCGGCTCTCGTCGGGCTGGTGCATCTGGCCGAGTCGGAGAGCCTCTCGGCGTACTGCTGGCAGCTGACCCGGGCGTGCTGGTGGTCCAACTTCGTCGGTGGCCACCTCGACGAACTGGTCGAGACGCACGAAGTGGCACTGCGCGCCGCCGTGAGGGCGGGGGACGAGGAAGCAGTGGCCATCACCATGAACTACCTCGCCTCGGCGAAGTTCCGGCTGGGGGACTTTCGGGAGGCGATCCGGTTCCTGGAGGCGGGCGTCGACAGGTACCGCCGGCTCGGGCTGCGCCGGGAGCAGGTCCAGGCGCTCTCCAACCTCGCCGCTGTGTGTTTCGGGACCGACGACGCGGAGCGCAGCATCAGGCACGTCGACGAGGCGCTGCGGATCAGCCGCTACCCGGACGACGCGGCGACCATGTCCAGCCTGTTCAACATGTTGTCCGTCGCCGAGCTGTTCCGCGGCCGGTACGACCTGGCCCTCCGGGCGGCCCGGCGGCACATCGTCCTGGGGCGGGAGGCCGGGGATCCGCGGCACACCTCGAACGCGGTCGGCCACCTCGGCATGATCCGGCACCGCCTGGGTCACACCGGGCCGGCCCGCCGGCTGCTCCGGGCGGCACTGCACCTGAAGCGGACCACCGCGAACCGGTTCGGTGAGGGGGAGATCCTCAACGAGATCGGCATGATGGAGCGTGAGGCGGGCCGCCCGGCGGAGGCCGCGGCCCAGCATCGGGCCGCCCTGCTCGCGATGACCGACGCGGGGGACCGGATCGGGCAGTGCGCCTCCCGTAACCTCCTCGCCCGCGCCCTGCACGATCTGGGCGACGTCGACGCCGCGATCGACCTGCACCGCCGGGTGCTGGACGACGCCACGCGACTGAGCCTGCGCTACGAGCAGGCCCGGGCCCTGGACGGCCTCGCCCGGTGCCTGCGGCACACCGACCCCGGCCAGGCCCGCCGGTACGCCGGGCGGGCGCTGGCGCTGTTCCGCAAGGTCGAGTCGCCGGACCGGCGGGAGACCGAGAGGCTGCTCGCCGAGCTGGGCTGAGGGCCACGCCACTTTCCCTGCACACCGCCCGGATGCGCGGCAGGATGGAACGCGTGACGACTCCAGAGGCGACCGGCTACCGGATCGAACGCGACTCGATGGGCGAGGTGGAGGTGCCCGCCGAGGCACTGTGGCGGGCGCAGACCCAGCGCGCGGTGCAGAACTTCCCGATCTCCGGGCGCGGCCTGGAACCGGCCCAGATCAAGGCCCTGGCGCAGATCAAGGGGGCGGCGGCCCTGGTCAACGGTGAGCTCGGGGTGATCGACGCGGACGTGGCGCAGGCGATCGCCACCGCCGCCGCGCACGTCGCCGACGGCGGCTACGACGACCAGTTCCCGGTGGACGTGTTCCAGACCGGCTCCGGCACGTCGTCCAACATGAACACCAACGAGGTGATCGCCACCCTGGCCGGCCGGGAGCTGGGCCGCGACGTGCACCCGAACGACCACGTCAACGCGTCGCAGTCCAGCAACGACGTGTTCCCCACCTCGATCCACCTGGCCGCCACCCAGTTCGTGGTGGAGGATCTGATCCCGTCGCTGAAGCAGCTCGCGGGCGCGCTGGAGGAGAAGGCGGCCGAGTTCGAGACGGTGGTCAAGGCGGGGCGTACCCACCTGATGGACGCCACGCCGGTCACGCTCGGGCAGGAGTTCGGCGGCTACGCCGCGCAGGTGCGTTACGGCGTCGAGCGGCTGGAGTCGGTGCTGCCCCGGCTGGCCGAGCTGCCGCTGGGCGGCACCGCTGTGGGCACCGGCATCAACACGCCGCTGGGCTTCGCCGACCGGGTGATCGGCAAGCTGCGGGAGTCGACCGGGCTGCCGCTGACCGAGGCGCGCAACCACTTCGAGGCGCAGGGCGCCCGGGACGCGCTGGTGGAGACGTCCGGGCAGCTCCGTACCGTCGCGGTCGGCCTCTACAAGATCGCCAACGACGTGCGCTGGATGGGCTCCGGCCCGCGTGCCGGGCTGCGTGAGCTGCGCATCCCCGACCTCCAGCCGGGGTCGTCGATCATGCCGGGCAAGGTGAACCCGGTGGTGGCCGAGGCGATGCGGCAGGTCTGCGCCCAGGTGATCGGCAACGACGCGGCGGTGGCGTTCGCCGGCTCGCAGGGCGACTTCGAGCTGAACGTGATGCTGCCGGTGATGGGCCGCAACCTGCTGGAGTCGATCAAGCTGATCGCCGCGTCCAGCCGGCTGTTCGCCGAGCGGCTGGTGGCCGGCCTGGTCGCGGACGCCGAGGTCTGCCTGGCGTACGCGGAGGGCTCGCCGTCGATCGTCACCCCGCTCAACCGCCACCTCGGGTACGACGAGGCCGCCTCGATCGCCAAGGAGGCGCTGGCCAAGCAGGTGTCCATCCGTGAGGTGGTGATCTCCCGGGGCCACGTCGACTCGGGCAAGCTCACCGAGACCCAGCTGGACGAGGCACTGGACCTGCTGCGGATGACCCACCCCTGACCGGGCGCCGGTAATTGCCTCGACCCGTCACGGTGGGCGCGGCATGATCCGACCGTGCGTGACGACGGCGGTGTGTTGCTGGAGACCGCGCGGCTGACGCTGCGCCGGTTCACGACGGACGACGTGGACCGGCTGGTGGCGCTGGACGCCGACCCGGAGGTCATGCGTTTCCTGACGGGCGGCGTGCCGACCCCGGCCGGGACGTACCGGGACGAGGTGCTGCCCCGGGTGCTCGAGCAGTACGCCCGGCACCCCGGGCTCGGCCGCTGGGCGACGCTCGACCGGTTCACCGGCGAGTTCCTCGGCTGGCACTCGCTCGACCCGTCCGACGACGGCGCCGAGGCGGAGCTGGGCTACCGGCTGCGCCGCGCGGCCTGGGGACACGGGCTGGCCACCGAGGGCGCGCGGGCGCTGGTGCGGCACGCGTTCGACACGGCCGGCGTCCGCCGGGTCTGGGCCCAGACGATGGCGGTCAACGACCGCTCCCGCGCGGTCATGGCCCGCGCGGGGTTGCGCTACGTCCGCACGTTCCACCTGGCCTTCGACGACCCGATCCCGGGTACGGAGCACGGCGAGGTCGAGTACGAGCTGACCCGCGACGCCTGGCCCGCGACCCGTCAGGAGTGGGACGCCGCGGCCCTGCGGGCGCGGTAGGCGCTCACCGCGGCCCGGTTGCCGCAGCCGGCGTCACAGAACCGGCGGGACCGGTTCCGGGACAGGTCGACCAGCACGTTGTCGCAGTCGGGGTGGTCGCAGTGCCGCAGCCGGCTCAGCTCGCCCATCCGGACCAGGTCGGCCATCGCCATCGCGGCCTCGACCGCCATCCGGGTCGCCAGCGGCGCGTCCCGCGGCACGGCGTGCACGTGGTACGGCTCGTCGTCGTGCCGGACGAGCTGCGGCAGCGCGTGCGACTCGCGCAGCAGCCCGTTGACGATCGCCACCACCTCGTCGGTGTCGGCGTACCAGATGCGGCGCAGCCGGGGCCGCAGCGCGCGGACCTGGCGCAGTTCGGCGTCGGTGTGCTCGTGCCGGCCGCTCCACCCGTGGGTGGTGAAGAAGGCGTCCAGAGCGGCCACATCGGGCAGCCCGTCCGGGTCGCCGGCGGTGTTCACCAGCGCGGCGGCGGCGACCAGCGCGCATTCGGTGTCATGAGCGAAAAGCAACTTGACTCCTGTCGGAGGCTGCGCCTAGCGTCATCAGCATAACCTCCCTTCACTCATGACCAGGAGCTCCCGATGCGTGAACGGTCCGGCGCCGGGCTCGGTCTGGCACTGCTCTCCGCGATCACGTTCGCCACCTCGGGCACCTTCGCCCGGCCGCTGATCACCGGCGAGTGGTCGGCTGTCGCCGTGGTGATCGCCCGGGTCGGCATCGCCGCGCTGGTGCTCGCCGTCCCCGCCGTGCTGGCGCTACGCGGCCGGTGGGCGGTGCTGCGCCGCAACGCGGTGAGCGTCGTGCTGTTCGGGCTGCTCGGCGTGGCCACCGCGCAGGCGTGCTTCTTCAACGCGGTCCGCTACCTCCCGGTCGGCGTGGCGCTACTGCTGGAATACCTCGGCATCGTGCTCGTGGTCGGATGGATGTGGCTGGTCCACGGGCAGCGCCCCCGGCTGCTCACAGTGGCCGGTTCGGTCACCGCTCTGTGCGGGCTGGTGCTCGTCCTCGACCTCACCGGCGCCGGGCGGCTCGACCCGGTGGGCGTGCTCTGGGGGCTCGGCGCGGGCGTCGGGCTGGCCGGATACTTCGTCATCGCCGGCCGGATCGACGCGGGCCTGCCCTCGGTGGTGATGGCCAGCGGCGGCATGGCCGTCGGCACGCTGGCGCTGCTGCTGCTCGGCGGCATCGGAGCGCTGCCGCTCGCCGCCGGCACCGCCGACGTCACCTTCGGCGGGCACCGGGTGAGCTGGCTGGTGCCGATCGCCGGGCTGTCGCTGATCGCCGCCGTGGTCGCGTACCTGGCCGGTGTCGCGGGCACCCGGCTGCTCGGGGCGCGGCTGTCCTCCTTCGTGGGGCTGACCGAGGTGATGTTCGCGGTGCTGATCGCCTGGCTGGTGCTCGACGAACTGCCCAGCCTGATCCAGCTGGCCGGCGGCGTGCTCATCCTCGGCGGCGTCGCCCTGGTCCGGGCGGACGAACTGCGGGGCATACCGTCGGCGTCTGCGCCGGCCGAACCGGTGCTGGCCGGCGACCGATGAGCGGGCCGCTCGGCGCCGTCGTCTTCGACGCCGACGAGACACTCGTCGACCTGCGCCCGGCGGTCACCGGCGCGCTCGTCGCCGTACTCGACGAGATGCGGCGGCGGACCCCGGCGGCGGCCGGAGTGGTGCTCGCGGACCTGGAGGGGGACTGGGGTGCGGTCTTCGGCGCGCTCAGCGCCGCCCCGGTGCAGGAGATCCGGCGGGCCGCACTGACCCGTTCGCTGGCCCGGGCCGGGCTGGAGGCGGACCTGGACGAGTTCGCGGCGCTGTTCTTCGCCCGCCGGTACGCGCTGAGCCGCCCCTTCCCGGACGTGCTGCCCGCGCTGGCGGCGCTGCGCCCGCACCACGTGCTGGGCTTCGCCACGAACGGCAACAGCCGTGCCGAACGCTGCGGCCTCGCCGGGCAGTTCGCCTTCGAGCTGTACGCGCACGAGGGCGGCCTGCCCAAGAAACCGGCGCCGGAGTTCTATGCGGCGGTGGTGGCGGCGACCGGGCTGCCCGCCGCGCGCATCGTGCACGTGGGTGACTCGCCCGAGCACGACGTGGTCGCCGCCCAGCGGGCCGGACTGCGCGCGGTCTGGCTCAACCGGGCCGGGCTGCCCCGCCCGCGGGGCCTCGAACCGGACGCCGAGGTGTCCACCCTCGCCGGACTGTCCACGGTGCTCACCACCTTGACGAACGCGAATGCCTAGTTGCCGCCGATAACGGACGTCGATCTGGCGGAACCCGCTCCCGTGATGTGGGATGACACCACGTCCCTCAACGAGAGGATCTGATGTGGTGAGCAAGCGCTTCACCGCCGGCGCGGTCGCGGCTGCGGCCTCGCTGGCACTCACGGTGACCGGCCTGAGCATCCCGGCGAACGCCGCGCCGTCGGAGTTCCGGACCTTCACCGTGCTGGCCGAGAGCGGTGTCTCCGGCGACGCGGCGGTCGCCGCGATCACCGCCGCCGGTGGCAAGGTCGTCGCCCGCACCGACGACGTCGGCCTGTTCCAGGTCACCAGCGACCGGGCGGACTTCGCCAGCCGGGCCACCGCGGCCGGCGCGCTGGTCGGCGCCGCCGAGGAGAAGGCGATCGGCCGCAAGCCGAAGCTGGACCGGGTCGAGCAGGAGCACCTGCTGGCCGCCGCGGCGACCAAGGGCAAGGCCGCCAGGAACAACGGCAAGAAGATGGACCCGCTGGACGACAAGCTCTGGGGTCTGGACATGATCCGGGCCGACAAGGCCCGCAAGATCGAGCCCGGCGACCGCCGGGTCACGGTCGGCATCCTGGACACCGGCGTCGACGCCAGCCAGCCCGACCTCGCGCCGAACTTCAACTGGGCGCTGTCGCGCAACTTCGCCCCGGACATCCCCGACGTCGACGGCCCGTGCGAGGTGGCGAGCTGCCTCGACCCGGTCGGCACCGACGACGGCGGGCACGGCACGCACGTGGCCGGCACCATCGGCGCCGCCGCGAACGGCTTCGGCCTCTCCGGCGTGGCCCCGAACGTCTCCCTGGTCGAGCTGAAGGGTGGCCAGGACAGCGGCTACTTCTTCCTCAACCCGGTGGTGAACGCCCTGGTGCACGCGGGCCGCTCCGGGCTGGACGTGGTCAACATGTCCTTCTACGTCGACCCGTGGCTCTACAACTGCACCGCCAACCCGGCCGACTCGCCGGAGGCGCAGGCCGAGCAGCGCACCGTCATCGAGGCGATGAAGCGGGCGCTGAACTTCGCCCACCGCAAGGGCGTCACGCTCGTCGGCTCGCTCGGCAACAACCACGAGGACCTGGGCGCGCCGCGCACCGACGTGAGCAGCCCGGACTACGGCGCGGACCCGTACCCGCGGCCGATCGACAACGCGACCTGCTGGGACCTGCCGGTCGAGGGGCCGCACGTGATCGGCGTGTCGGCGGTCGGCCCGTCCGGCAAGAAGTCGGACTACTCGAACTACGGCACCGAGCAGATCTCGGTGGCGGCGCCGGGTGGCTGGTTCCGGGACGGCTTCGGCACCGACACGTACCGCACCGACGCCAACATGATCCTCTCCACGTACCCGAAGAAGGTGCTCCAGGAGGAGGGGTCGGTCGACGAGAACGGCGACATCGTCGCCGGCTTCGAGAACTCGGTGTTCAAGCAGTGCACCGCCAAGGGTGAGTGTGGCTACTACACCTACCTCCAGGGCACCTCGATGGCGTCACCGCACGTCTCGGGCGTGGCGGCGCTGATCGTCAGCAAGCACGGCAAGAAGGAGGGCCGCAACGGCTACGGCATGGCGCCGAACCTGGTCGAGCAGCACCTCTACCGGACGGCGGCCGAGCACGCCTGCCCGGAGCCGCGGCTGCAGAGCTACACCAACGAGGGCCGGGACGCCGAGTTCGACGCGTACTGCGCGGGCTCGCTGAACTTCAACGGCTTCTACGGCTACGGCATCGTCGACGCCTACGCCGCGGTGAAGACCCCGGTCAAGCCGAACGTGCGACCGTAACGGCTGTTTCCCCGAGGTAGCGGCGTCCGGATCACCTGGACGCCGCCACCTCGGCGTTCCGGCCCGTGTCACGGCCGCCATCCCCGGGCCACCAGGGCGGCGCGGATCTCCCGGACCAGGGTGGGGAACTCCTTGCGCAGGCGGCGGCCGGTCACGTGCAGCACCAGCCAGCCGGCCGCGACGATCTGGTTGAGCCGCCGCCGGTCGAGATGCATCCGGTCCGCGTCGGAGTGCCACTGACCGTCGTACTCGACGGCGACCCGGAACTCCGGCCAGGCCAGGTCGGGGTGCAGGATCAGGCCGGTCGGCACCCGCACCGGATACTGGGCCACCGGGCGGGGCAGGCCGGCGAGGACGAGACGGACCCGCAGGTGGGACTCGGGCGGGGACTGGGCCAGCCCGTCGGTCAGGCCGAACACCCACGCCGCCCGCCGCCCGCCGGGGCGACAGGCGTTCCGGGCGGCCTCGCTCGCCAGTGCCGACCGGTTCACCGAACCGGTACGCAGCAGCCCGTCGACGATGCCGACCGCCTCCACCGGATCGGCCCAGACCGCCGTCTCCCAGGCACAGGCGGCCGGCTCGGTGCGGGGCGGAGGCCCAGCCAAAATCATCACCGCGCCGGTCGACCTGGCGCCTGCGGGTGGGCTCGCGCCGACGGGCGACCTCGTGCCGACGGGTGGGCTCGTTCGCGCGGGTGCGGCGCTGCCCACGGGGACCAGGAGGCCGCTGCGGGTGCTCGACATCGGGGCGTGGTGCACCCGGACCCCCGGCTGGGAGTCGGCCCGGACCGTGGCCGGCAGCAGGACGTGCACGTCGTCGGTGAAGTCGGCGGCGTGCTCGACCCCGTGCAGGTAGGCGGCCGACGGACCGGCGATCGCCGCGCCGGGTGGCATGCGTAGCAGCGCCGCGCGGCAGGCCAGCGCGTGGTCGCGGTCGAGCCGCGCGTCGGCGTAGACGTCCTGCCGGAGCCGGATCCAGGACGAGCCGCGCAGGTGATGCCGGGACAGCAGCCCGCGCCGGATCGCTTCCGAGCCCCGGAAGACCTGCCAGGCCAACTCCGGTGGTCGATGAGGATGAGGTGGCATGTGACGAGCGTGGCGGCGTGCGGGTCGAGATCGGTACCCCTGTGGACAGCCGCAGCCGCGCCGCCGACCGCACCCTGTGGACAACCCCCACCCGGCCCTGTCCATGTGCTAAGGCCCTCGACCTGCGCATGATCCACTCCACCTCGGGGAGGTGGCGGTATCCGGGCCGCTCGATGCAGCCGTTCCGGCGAGCTGGCGTAAGGGTGTGTGGAGGCGTTGGCTTGGGTGCGCCGATGTGACCACCTCGGCGTAGTGGCGTGAGGTGGGCTGGACCGCAGGGCCTGTCTTGATCGACTCCACTTCGGGGAGGTGGCGGTATCCGGGCCGCTCGATGCAGCCGTTCCGGCGAGCTGGCGTGAGGGTGTGTGGAGGCGTTGGCTTGGGTGCGCCGATGTGACCACCTCGGCGTAGTGGCGTGAGGGTGGGCTGGACCGCAGGGCCTGTCTTGATCGACTCCACTTCGGGGAGGTGGCGGTATCCGGGCCGCTCGATGCAGCCGTTTCGCCGAGCTGGCGCGAGGGTGTGTGGAGGAGGGCGGTTCGGGTGCGCTGATGCAGCCACTTCGCCGAGCTGGCGTGAGGGCGTGCGGGGGGTCAGGAGAGCGCGGCGGCGACCGCCTCGGCGGCGGCGGTGACCTGGGCGCCGACGTCGGCCACGTCGAGCGGGGTCAGCGACACCACCCCGACGCTGCCCTCCAGGCCCGGTACGCCGAGCACCGGCGCCGCCACCCCGTACGCGCCTGATTGAAGCTCGCCGCTGGTGCTCACCGGCCCCGGATCGCCGGCCCGCCCGGCCAGCACCGCGCGGCCGGCGGCGCCCCGCTCCAGCGGATGCCGGGTGCCGGTCCGGTACGCCACGTGGAACGACGTCCAGCTCGGCTCGACCACCGCGAGCGCGACCCCCTCACCGCCCTCGACCACTGTCAGGTGGGCGGTCGCCCCGGTGCCCTCGGCGAGCCGGCGCAGCGCGGGCAGCGCCCCCTCGGCCAGCAGCGGCTGGGCGCGGCGGGCCAGGTGCAGCACGCCCACGCCGATCCGCAGGCGGCCCTCGCCGTCGCGCCGGAGCATCCCGTGGCCGGTCAGCGCGCCGACCAGCCGGTAGACGGCCGCCCGGCCGATGCCCAGCCGGTGCGCCGCCTCGGTGACCGTCAGCCCGCCCGGCGCGTCCGCGACCAGGTGCAGCAGCCGCAGACCCCGGTCCAGGGTCTGTGCCGTCTCTCCCGTGCGCGCCGCCGTGTCCACAGCACGCAGCGTACGACCCGGCTCCGGCCAACCCGGAAATGTGCGGACGGCTACCCTTGTGAGGTGACGCTACGCCTGTATGACACCGCCACCCGATCGGTGCGGGACTTCGTCCCGCGGGAAGCCGGCAAGGTGGGGGTCTACCTGTGTGGTCTCACGCTCCAGGCCCCGCCGCACATCGGTCACCTTCGCTCCGGCGTCAACTACGACGTGCTGCGCCGCTGGCTGGTGAGCAAGGGCTTCGAGGTCACGTTCATCCGCAACCTGACCGACATCGACGACAAGGTCCTGGCCAAGGCGATGGAGCAGGACCGGCCGTTCTGGTCGATCGCGTACGCGAACGAGCAGATCCTCACCGCCTCCTACCGGGCGCTCAACGTGCTCCCGCCCACGTACGAGCCGCGGGCCACCGGGCACATCCCGGAGATGCACGAGCTGATCGCCCGGTTGATCGAGACCGGCCACGCCTACCCGGCCACCGACGGCTCCGGCGACGTCTACTTCGACGTGGCCTCCTGGCCCGCGTACGGTTCGCTGTCCGGCCAGTCCCCGGCGGACATGCAGTCCGCCGGCGACGCCCCCGACCGCGGCAAGCGTGACCCGCGTGACTTCGCGCTCTGGAAGGGCGCCAAGCCGGGCGAGCCGGCCGACGCCTACTGGCCGTCGCCGTGGGGCCGCGGCCGGCCCGGCTGGCACATCGAGTGCTCGGCCATGTGCTGGCGCTACCTGGGCCCGGAGTTCGACATCCACGGCGGCGGGCTCGACCTGACGTTCCCGCACCACGAGAACGAGATCGCCCAGTCGCAGGCCGCCGACCTGCCGTTCGCCCGCTACTGGGTGCACCACGGCCTGCTCGGCATCGGCGGCACGAAGATGGGCAAGTCGCTCGGCAACACGCTCGACCTCGACTACGTGGCCTCGCTCGGGGTCCGCCCGGTGGAGCTGCGCTACTACTACGTGGCGGCGCACTACCGGTCCCGCATCGACTACTCCGAGGACGCGTTGCGCGAGGCCGCCGTGGCGTACCGGCGGATCGAGGGCTTCGTGCAGCGGGCGACCGAGCGGATCGGCCCGGGCCGGCCCGGCGACCTGCCGGCCGGTTTCGTGGCCGCGATGGACGACGATCTCAACACGTCGGCGGCGCTGGCGGCGCTGCACGAGGTGGTCCGGGAAGGCAACACCGCGCTCACCGCCGGCGACGATGTGACCGTCCGCACGACGCTGGCCGCCACCCGGGCGATGCTGGATATCCTCGGCGTCGACCCCCTGGACCCGGCCTGGACCGGCGGCGGCCGCACGGACGACCTGCGCGGCGTGGTGGACTCCCTGATCGCGCTGGCCCTGGAGCAGCGCGCGCAGGCCCGCGGCCGCAAGGACTGGGCTGCCGCCGACGCCGTACGCGACCAGCTCAAGCAGGCAGGCGTGGTCGTCGAGGACACCCCCCAGGGCCCGCGTTGGACTATTGGAGAGCAGGACTGATGGCCGGCAACTCGCAGCGCCGTGGCCGGCGACTGACGCCGAAGGCGGGTGCCCCCAAGGGCACCGGTGGCAAGAACAAGGACTCGCTCGCCGGGCGGGGCCGCACGTTGCCCGCCGACGAGCGGCCGTGGCACAAGGCGTACTCGGGCACCGAGAAGCTGCCCCAGCGCACCGCCTGGAAGCAGGACAAGGAGCGCCGCGCCGCCGCCGAGGAGGGCCGCGCGCCCAAGATCGGTCAGCCCGGCACCAAGGACACCACCTGGGGCAAGGGCGGTGGCCGAGGCACGCCCACGACCAAGGGCCGGAGCGGCAAGCCGGCCGGCGGCCGGGGCGGTCCCCGGGTCGCGCCGGGCCGCAAGGCCAACCCGGCGAAGGACAGCCCGGAACTGCTGGTCGGGCGCAACCCGGTGCTGGAGTCGTTGCGCACCCAGGTGCCCGCGACCGCGCTCTACACCGCGCAGGGCATCGACATCGACGACCGGGTCAAGGAGATCGTCCGCACCGCCGCCGACCGCGGCATCGCGATCCTGGAGGTCAGCCGCGCCGAGCTGGACCGGATGACCGGCGGCGTGCTGCACCAGGGCGTCGGCCTCCAGGTGCCGCCGTTCGCCTACGAGCCGTTCGACGACCTGGTCGCCGCCGCGCTGGAGCAGGCCGCCCCGCTGCTCGTCGCGCTGGACGGCGTCACCGACCCGCGCAACCTCGGCGCGGTCATCCGGTCGGCTGCCGCGTTCGGCGCGCAGGGTGTCTTCGTACCCGAACGGCGTGCCGCCGGGATCACCGCGACCGCCTGGCGGACCAGCGCCGGCGCGGCCGCGCGCGTGCCCGTCGCCCAGGTCACCAACCTGACCCGGTCGCTCAAGGCCTGCAAGGACGCCGGCTTCGTCGTGGTCGGCCTCGACGCCGACGGGCAGACCGACCTGTACGACCTGGAGGCCGCCGTCGGCCCGCTCGTCGTGGTGGTCGGCTCCGAGGGGCGCGGGCTGTCCCGCCTGGTGGGGGAGACCTGCGACCTGACCGTCAGCATCCCGATGGTCTCCGACGTGGAGTCGCTCAACGCCAGCGTCGCCGCCGCGGTCACGCTGGCCGAGGTCGCCCGCCGCCGGTCCGTCGAGGTCTGATCGAGAGTACGAAGAAGGGGCGGTCCGCCGTGGCGGGCCGCCCCTTCTCGCGTACGTAGGTCAGATCCGCTGGCCGGTGGTGGCGTGGAAGACGTGGCTGCGGCCGGTACGCGGCTTGACGAACACGGTGTCACCCATGTTCGGCATGCTGCGGCGGTCGGTGCGGACCACGAACCGCTCGTTGTGGCCCTCCAGCGCGGCGTGGCCGTAGACGTTGGCGTCGGAGCCGAGGTCCTCGACCAGCTCGACCACGACCGGCATGCCGCCCTCGGACGGGCTGACCAGGTCGCAGTCCTCCGGACGGAAGCCGACGGTGACCTTGCCGTCGCCGCCCTCGGAGCGGGCCGCCTCGACCTGCTCGCGGGTCAGCGGCACGATCATCTCGGCGAACGCGCCGCCCTGGTCGGTCAGCTTCACCGTCTTGATGTTCATGGCCGGGGAGCCCATGAAGCCGGCGACGAAGACGTTGGCCGGGGTGTCGTAGAGCGCCCGCGGGGTGTCCACCTGCTGGAGCACGCCGTCCAGCATGACCGCCACCCGGTGACCCATCGTCATGGCCTCGACCTGGTCGTGGGTGACGTAGACAGTGGTGACGCCCAGCTTCGCCTGCAGCGAGGCGATCTGCGTACGGGTCTGGACGCGCAGCTTGGCGTCGAGGTTCGACAGCGGCTCGTCCATGAGGAAGACCTGCGGCTCGCGGACGATCGCGCGGCCCATGGCGACACGCTGGCGCTGACCGCCGGAGAGCGCCTTCGGCTTGCGGCTGAGGAACTCCTCCAGCTGGAGCAGTCCGGCCGCCTCCTTGACCCGCCGGTCGATCTCCGACTTCGAGGTCTTGCGCAGCTTGAGCGCGAACGCCATGTTCTCGTACACCGTCATGTGCGGGTAGAGGGCGTAGTTCTGGAAGACCATCGCGATGTCGCGGGCCTTCGGCGGGAGGTGCGTGACGTCGCGGTCGTCGATGTAGATCGCGCCGTCGTCGACGTCCTCCAGGCCGGCGAGCATCCGGAGGCTGGTGGACTTGCCGCAGCCGGACGGGCCGACCAGGACGAGGAACTCCCCGTCACCGATCTGGAGGTCGAGCTGGTTGACGGCGGGGCGCTCGGTGCCCGGATAGATCCGGGATGCCTTCGCGTAGGTGACCGTAGCCATGATGGAGCGCTTCCTTTCACCGGCAGGAACGTGCCGGACGATCCGAGTGAAGGAGCGACCGGTGCCCAAGGCACCGGCCAACGGGGTCGTCGCTCAGGCAGCCGAGGCCGGCCGGAGTGTCGTCCGCGTCACTGCACGGTAAACGGCTTTCGCGATCGTGCCAAGACGTGGCGCGTCGGATGGGACGGACGGCATACGCATAACGGTCAGGAAGGCACTGCGAGGCATCAATCTCCCGGCCCGTGAGCGTTGCCGGGCGATGATCCATCGGCCGTACCGGTCGGGATACCGACGTTTTCCGTGCTCGGGAGCCCTGCGAGGCGGGATTTCCGGGGCTCAGTCGCTATGCTGAGCCCGACGCACGCGCCCCTGTAGCTCAGCTGGCCAGAGCACTCGCCTTGTAAGCGAGATGTCGCCGGTTCGATCCCGGCCGGGGGCTCCAATTCCACAAGGCGTTCCGGTCCGATGCCGCGGGACGCCCGGCTCCGTCTGCAGCCACACGACGGTGCACGCGCGAGGGGTCAGGCGGGCCCACTGGCGTCGGCCCCCGCGGGCTGCCAGAGCTGGACCATGTTGCCCTCTGGATCTCTGAGGTTCGCGAACCGGCCGTTCGGATACTCCTCGGGGTCCACCTCGACGTCGATACCCGCATCACGTAGTTGGTCGACCATCGCGTCCAGGTCCGCGACCCGGAAGTTGAGCGACCAGGAGTGCTCGGGGCCGCCGAAGTGTTCGGAGTCCGCCGGCATGGCCGCCAGGACGGTAGGTCCGGGCTGCTGCCACCAGGAAGACACGTCGTAGGACTCCGGTGCCAGGTCGACCCCGAGGTGCGTGGCGTACCAGTGGTTGATCCGGTCCGGGTCGTGTGCCCGGAAGAAGACGCCGCCGATGCCCGTCACGCGTTCCATGATCTTCTCCCCCGCTGGCGCTGTCAGGCCGAGCCTGCCGGTTTCAGGCTAGAGAGGCCCCTGGCATCTGACGAGCAGCCATTCCGGCGAGCAGGAGCGAGAAGTCGCGGAGGGTCGATGCCACACAGACCGAGAGGCACTCGCGCCGCCGTAGCATGGCGCGGTGAGGCGATCCGGATTGTCGTCCGCGCCGGCCGGCCGCTGGGACGGCCTTGTCGTGCACGCCGAGCGACCGTCGCGCCCAGCGCTTCGTGTCGAGGTCGCCGGTGGTCGTCGGCTCCTGATCCGCCAAGCCGACCGGGTCGTCCTGCTGGGTCGGCAACGGGCCCGCGCCCGCGGCGTCTTCTACGCCCGTACGGGCCTGTACCGGTCGCCGATTCCTCCGATCGGTGCGGCGCACGCACGCCGGATCCGCGAGACGAGCGCGGACGACGATGCCTGGGCCGCGCGATGGGCACACCAGTTCACAGACTGGCTTCAGGTTGCCGGGAAGGGCCCGCTGCACAGTGGCTGTTGGACCCTGGCGCGGGGAATGCCGAGCTGGAGTGTGCCGGGACACTGGCAGCGACTCCCGGCCGTCGACCCTGATCGTGGGCACGTCACATGGTTCGGCTACGGCGACCCGGATGAGGACCAGCGTGACGTGCTGCCCTTGCGGAGGCTCTCACCGGCGGGCGCCGGCCGGGTTCGCTCGTATCGACGGCAACTCCGGGAGGGCATCCTGCCGCCGGCGCTGCTGTGGTGGGTGAGCGGCTTGAACACCCTGCTGGTGCTCGACGGCCACGACCGCCTCACCGCGGCCCTGACCGAGCAGGCTGTGCCGGAGGTGCTGGTGCTCGCGCCGGCAGTCGATCCGGAACCCGCCTCGGTGTGGCAGCGCCAGTTCATCCGGGAGTACGTGGGAAGGATGACGAGTCCGCAACCTGCTCGGGGCGACTCCGTGTCGCGGACGTTCGCCACGGTGCTCGGCGACATCGCCCGTACCGAAGGGCGAACGCGCGCAAGGCCGTTGCCCGGCGGACCGGCAGCCTGGGACCGGTACGCGACGGAGCTGGCACCGGGCTGGGCCACGCATGGTCAGTCCCAGAAGTTGAACAGCAGCTCGCCGACGGTGGCCGGTGCCCAGTAGCCGATCTGGTCTTGTTCGGCGCGGTCGAGGGCGCTCAGGTCGGCCTGCGACAGCGGGATCCCTAGCTGATCGGCGGTGAGGACCCTGGCGTCGGTCAGGGTGTCGAGGACAGCGGCGAGGTCGGCGTGGTCGACGAACGTCACGGTGGCGTCGCCGCCGGCTCGCGGGCGGGCGAAGGCGATGAACGGCACGGTGACGTGCCGCAGCACCGCGACGTGGTGCCGGGCAGCGGCGATGTCGACGGTGTGGAAGCTGGGTGTGACGCCGGCGGGGGTCACGCCGGTGACGGTGGCACCGAGGGCGCGGGCGGCGTGGTGACAGACGGCGGTGAAGGCCCTGACGTCCGCTCGTCCGCCGGGTGTGTGGAAGCCGGTGGCCCCGGGCGGCAGTCTCATGGTCAGGCTCCCTGGTCGTCGCGGCCGGTGCAGGCTATCCGGCGCCGGCGTGCAGGCCCGGCAACCCGACCCCGCCCACGCCGGATATCGATTGTCCGCTCGGGGTGCCTGCGGAACCCTCTTCGCATGATCGAGACACGCGTCCTCGGCGAGGACGACTGGAAGGTGTGGCGGGAGCTGCGGCTCGCCGCGCTCGCCGAGGCCGGGTACGCCTTCGGCGCCCGGCTGGCGGACTGGCAGGGCGACGGCGACCGCGAGGAACGCTGGCGCGGGCGGCTGGCCGTCCCCGGGTCGTACAACGTCGTGGTGCTGCTCGACGGGCAACCGGTCGGGATGGCGAGCGGGATGCCGACCGAGCACGACGGGGTCGTCGAGCTGATCTCGATGTACGTGGCACCCGGGGGACGCGGCCGGGGCGTGGGCGACCACCTCGTCCGGGCGGTCGAGCAGTGGGCCCGGCTGGTGGGCGCGCGGACGCTGCGGCTCGCCGTGGCGGAGGGCAACCCGAACGCGTGGGCCCTCTACCTGCGCACCGGCTTCCGGGACACGGGCGAGGTCGGCGGCCTGATGCCCGACGGCGTACGCCGCGAGCACATCATGACCAAGAGCCTCGTGGACGAGCCGTAGGCGGTCGAGGCGCGGACCGCGCAGTAGGCTGACCAGCGATGAGTCGCGCGGTCGAGGAGTCCAACCGGGCGATGCTGCGTGCCCGGGACGCGATGGACCGGGCGTACGCGCAGCCGCTGGACATCCCCGCGCTGGCCCGGATCGCGCACGTCTCGGAGGCGCACTTCATCCGTACCTTCCGGGCCACCTTCGGCGAGACACCGCACCGCTACCTGCAACGCCGCCGGGTGGAACGCGCCATGTACCTGCTGGTGCGCACCGACGAACCGGTCACCGAGATCTGCCACCTGGTGGGCTTCGGCAGTCTGGGCACGTTCAGCCGGACGTTCCACGGCATCGTCGGTGAGTCGCCGTCGGCCTACCGGCGCCGCAAGGCCGCACCGGCCGACGTCCCGAGCTGTTTCACCAAGGCCTGGATGCGCCCGAGCGCCACCGCGGGACTGCGCACTTTTGGATAAGCAGCAGGCCGGGACGCTGCTCTAGCGTCGTGGGCATGACGATGACTTCGACTTCCCGCTCCCAGATCTACGTGCTCGACCAGGACGAGGCGCTCGACTTCTACGTGGGCAAGCTCGGCCTGGAGGTCAGCACCGACCAGGATCTCGGTTTCATGCGCTGGCTCACCGTGAACGTGCCGGGCGACCCGGGCCGGGAGATCCTGCTGGAGAAGCCGGGCCCGCCGGCGCTGGACCCGAAGACGGCCGAGCAGGTCCGGGAGCTGCTCACCAAGGGCGCTGCCGGGGGTTTCCTGTTCTTCACCACCGACGACGCGCACAAGACGTACGCGGATCTGGTCGCGAAGGGCGTCGAGGTGACCGACGAGCCGACCGACCGGCCGTACGGGATCGACTTCGGCATCCGCGACCCGTTCGGCAACCGGATCCGGATCGGCCAGATGCACCAGGGCCGGTGAACGGCGCGGCGGCGGGCTAGTCTCGCGGTCCCCGACCGTGGAGGTGCCGATGCCCAGCCGCCTGCTCTACCTGGTCCGTCACGGCGAGCAGGACCGGCCGGAGGAGGAGGCGGACACCGGCCTGTCGGAGCGGGGCCGGCGGCAGGCGACGCTGCTGGGCGAGCGGCTGCGCGGGGCCGGGCTCACCGCCGTACACCATGGGCCGGCCCGCCGGGCCGCGGAGACCGCCGCGCTGGTCGCGGCGTCGCTGCCGGGTGTTCCGGTACGCGAGGACGACCGGGCCGGCGACCACATGCCGCACGACACCGACCCGGCCGGCCTGCCCGAGCGGTACGCGGAGTTCCTGGCCGCGTTCACCGAGCGGGAGCGGCGCGACGGGCCGCGCGTGACAGCGGAGGCGGTGGCCCGGTTCGCCGCCGCCCCCGCAGAGGGTGACGTACGCGAGCTGGTCGTCACCCACAACTTCCTGGTCGCCTGGCTGGTGCTGCACGCGCTGGAGGCGCCGCCGCACCGGTGGATCGGGCTCAACCAGCAGAACTGCGGGCTCACCGTGATCCGCTACAGCTCGGGCGGCCCGCCGACGCTCGTCGCGCTCAACGACGTCGCCCACCTGCCGCCCGAGCTGCGGGCCACCGGTCTGCCCGACGACTACCGGTTCTGACCGGCGCTCAGGGGATCAGCTTCACCACGGCGTCGGCGACGGCGCGGGCGGACTGCGGGTTCTGGCCGGTGACCAGGCGTCCGTCGACGACCACGTGCTCGGTGAAGTCAGGCGCCGGCACGTGCTGCGCGCCCGCCTCGGTGAGCTTGTCGGCGAGCAGGAACGGCACCTCGTCGGTGAGGCCGACGGCCGCCTCCTCGCTGTTGGTGAACCCGGCCACCCGCTTGCCGGCGATCAGCCGGGAGCCGTCGGTGAGGGTGAGGTTCACCAGCGCCGACGGGCCGTGGCAGACGGCGGCCACCACGCCGCCGCGCTCGTAGACCGAGCGGGCGATCCGGGCCAGGTCGGGGTCGTCGGGGAAGTCCCACATGGTGCCGTGGCCGCCGGCGAAGAGGATCACGTCGTACCGCTCCGGGTCGACGTCGGCGGCCTTCGGGGTGTCGGTGACGCCGGCGGTGGCGAGGAAGTCGTTCTGGGTGGTGTCGTTCTCGTCCCGCCCGTCGACGGGCGGTTCGCCGCCGGCCACCGACGCCAGGTCGACGTCGTACCCGGCGGCGCGGAACACCTCCCACGGCTCGGCGGCCTCGCCGACGTAGTAGCCGGTCGAGCGGCCGGTTCGGCCCAGCTCGGAGTGACTGGTCAGGGCGATGAGTGCGCGAGTCATGCCTTCCATGCTGGCCCGGTCGCCGGTCCACCGGCCATAGGCCGATGTCACAGCGACAGCGGGTTTGAAAGCCGGGTCAGCCGGTGGCGCGGGTGAGCAGCTCGACCACCTCGGCGGTGACGGCCGGCGGCCGGGCGGCGGGCCCGCAGTCCACGTACCCGCTTTCGGCCGGGCCGACGGTGAGCCGGTAGGTGAACCCGTCGGCGCAGTTGTCCGGGCCCTTGGTCTCGGTGGCCTCGGTGGCCAGCCGGGGGTCGGTGGCGAGCTGTCGCAGCCGGGCGAGGTCCGTCTCGGCGAGCCTGCCCTCCTGGGAGGCGCCGGTCCGGTCGGTCCTCGTCCAGTGGCCGTCCGGCCGCACGGTGACGGTGTCCTTCACCCCGGCGATGCCGCCCGACTTCTCGAGCACGACCTCGGTGGCGGGCAGCGGCGAGGGCCCGTCCGTGATGACGGGTGGCGCGTCGGCGCGGGCGCAGCCGGCGAGCGGGAGGAGAAGGGTGGCGACGGCCGCCGCGGCGGAGGCAGCTCTCATACCCGATCGGACGCGCGACGGGACCACCCGGTTCCGGCCCACCGGTCC
Organism: Micromonospora sp. BL1; assembly: GCF_003667485.1. Taxonomy (NCBI): domain Bacteria; kingdom Bacillati; phylum Actinomycetota; class Actinomycetes; order Micromonosporales; family Micromonosporaceae; genus Micromonospora; species Micromonospora sp. BL1. The sequence continues at coordinate 31,515 of NZ_RCVK01000189.1, read as the reverse complement.
TCCTCATCCGTTCGGTCAATGTCTCCGGCGGGATCTCGCCAGCCTCTTTCACGTTCTTCGATGTATCGCTATATCTACATCAGTGACTACCCCCGTCACAACTTCGCCTTCCAGGAGGGCCCGTGAAAAGATCCGTCGCCGCCGTCAGCGCAGCGCTGCTCACCAGCGGCGTGCTGGCCTGCGTCACCACCTCGGCGCAAGCGGCAGCGCCAAGCGCCCCCAGCCCCGAGACCTCGGCCGCAGCCAAGGCCGCGAGCCTGCTGCGCGCCAACCCCGGCGTCGTCCAGGGCGCCGGCGGTGAGGCCTATCAGGCCGTCCGCACCAAGGTCGACCCCTCCGGGGCCGCGCACACCCGGTACAGCCGGACCTACCAGGGTCTCCGCGTGTACGGCGGTGACTTCGTCATCCACACCGCCCCGAACGGCACCATGACCAGCGCATCGGTCAGCCTCTCCGCCCCGCTGACCCTGAGCACCACCGCCAAGGTCGGTGCGGACGCGGCCAAGGCCAGCGCCCGCAAGACGTTCTCCGGGTCGCTCACCTCGGTCGGCGCGCCGGAGCTGTTCGTCGACGCCAGCAGCGGCAAGGGCCGGCTCGCCTGGGAGACCGTCGCGACGGGCTGGAAGGCGGACAAGCAGACGCCGTCGAAGCTGCACGTCATCACCGACGCCACCACCGGCAAGGTGATCGGCTCGTACGACGAGATCGAGACGGTGGCCGGCACCGGCCAGGGCATCTACACCGGCTCGGTCACCATCGACACGACGCTGAGCGGCAGCACGTACCAGATGATCGACCCGGTACGCGGCAACGGCCGTACCTGCGACATGAACAACGGGACCTCCACCTGCACCACGTTCACCGACGCGGACAACGCGTGGGGCAACGGCGCCACCTCGAACCGGCAGTCGGCCGCGGTGGACGCGCACTTCGGCGCCGCCAAGACGTTCGACTACTTCAAGAACGTGCACGGCCGCAACGGCATCTTCGGCAACGGCCAGGGTGTGCCGAGCCGGGTGCACTACGGCAACAACTACGTCAACGCGTTCTGGGACGGCTCCCAGATGACCTACGGCGACGGCTCGGGCAACTCCCGCCCGCTGGTCTCGCTGGATGTGGCCGGGCACGAGATGAGCCACGGCGTCACCGAGGCGCTGGCCGGGCTGGTCTACTCCGGTGAGTCCGGTGGCCTCAACGAGTCCACCAGCGACATCTTCGGCAACATGGTGGAGTTCTACGCCGCCGCGCCGAGCGACCCGGGCGACTACCAGGTCGGTGAGAAGATCAACATCAACGGCAACGGTACGCCGCTGCGCTACATGTACAACCCGTCGCTGGACGGCTCGTCCGACTCCTGCTGGTCCACCAGCACGAAGAACAAGGACGTGCACTACTCCTCCGGTGTCGGCAACCACTTCTTCTTCAACCTCGCCGAGGGCACCGGCGCCACCGCGTACGGCACCTCGCCGGTCTGCGGCTCGGCCCCGGCGGTGACCGGCATCGGTCGCGCCAAGGCGGAGAAGATCTGGTACCGGGCGCTCGACGTGTACTTCACCTCGAACACCTCGTACGTCAACACCAGCAACCCGGCCAACACCGCCCGCGCGTACACCCTGCGGGCCGCGACCGACCTGTACGGCAACTGCTCCACCGAGTACAAGACCGTCCAGGCGGCGTGGACCGCGGTGAACGTGGCCGGCAACGACGCGCCGTGCAGCTCCACCGGCAACGACTTCTCCGTCTCGCTCTCGCCGACCTCCGGGTCGGTCACCGCGGGTGGATCCGCCTCCGCCACCGTCGCCACGTCCACCACCAGCGGCACCGCGCAGACCGTGACGTTCTCCGCGTCCGGCCTGCCGACCGGCGCCACCGCGTCGTTCAGCCCCGCCTCGGTGACCTCGGGCGGCTCGTCCACGCTCACCGTCTCCACCAGCTCCAGCACCCCGGCCGGCACCTACTCGGTGACGGTCACCGGCAGCGCTGCGTCGGGCACGAAGTCCGCCACGTACTCGCTGACCGTGAGCAGCGTCGGCGGCGGCTGCACCGGCGCGGGCCAGAAGCTCGGCAACTCCGGCTTCGAGTCCGGCAACACGGTCTGGGCCACCACCTCCGGCGTCATCGGCCAGTACGGCTCGCAGGGCCAGCCGACCCGCACCGGTACGTGGAACGCGTGGCTGAACGGCTACGGCAGCACCCGCACCGACACGCTGTCGCAGTCGGTGAGCCTGCCGAGCGGCTGCTCCGCGTACTCCCTCTCGTTCTGGCTGCACATCGACTCGGCCGAGAGCACCACCAGCGTCCAGTACGACAAGCTGAACGTGCAGGTGCTCAACTCGTCCGGCTCGGTGCTGGCCACGCTGGCGACCTACTCGAACCTGAACAAGGCCAGCGGCTACAGCCAGAAGTCGTTCTCCCTGGCGGCGTACGCCGGGCAGACCGTCACGCTGAAGTTCACCGGCACCGAGGACAGCTCGCTGCAGACCTCGTTCGTGGTCGACGACACCGCGCTCAACGTCTCCTGACCTGACCGCCCGACCCCGGGGCCCGGCGGCCACCCACTCGGGTGGTCGCCGGGCCCCGCCCGTTACGGTCGGACCCATGTCCGACGCGGAACTGACCGTCACCCTGGACGGCCCGGTGGCAACCGTGGTCATCCACAACCCGGCCCGGCGCAACGCCATGACTCCGGCCATGTGGCGGCAGCTCCCGGTGCTGCTCGACGGCCTGGAGGCCGACCCGGCGGTACGGGTGCTGGTGCTCACCGGCGCGGGCGGCACGTTCTGCGCCGGTGCCGACCTGGGCGACCTGGACGAGCTGCTGGCCGCCGGTGACGGCAGCATCGCGGTGGCCGCCGAGGAACGGCTCGCCGCGTTCGGCCGTCCCACCGTCGCCGCGATCGAGGGCGCCTGCGTGGGCGGCGGCTGCCAGCTCGCCGTCGCCTGCGACCTGCGGCTGGCCGCGGCCGACGCCCGGTTCGGCGTACCCCCGGCCCGGCTCGGCCTGGTCTATCCGGCACCGACCACCCGGCGGCTGGCCGCGCTGGTCGGGCCGTCCGCTGCGAAGCACCTGCTGTTCACCAGCGAGCTGGTCAACGCCGACCGGGCGCTGCGGATCGGCCTGGTCGACGAGGTGCTGCCGGCCGGGGAACTGGCCGGGCGGGTGGCGGCGCTGACCGCCACCGTCGCCGAGCGGTCCCGGCTCACCGTGACCGCCGCCAAGGAGATCGTCGACGGCCGCGCCGACGCCGAGCGACTGGCCTGGTGGCACGCCCAGGTGCGGGACAGCGGCGAGGCCCGCGAGGGGGTGGCGGCGATCAACGAGCGCCGCCCGCCGCGCTTCGGCTGGACCCCGCCCGCCACGCGCTGACCGCCGTTTGACCGGCATCCCCCGATGGGTACGTTCCGGCCGTCGAACGGGGGCCATAGTGGACGGTGATTCGGAACGTCGGGAGATCAAGCGGGGACGCCGCCGTGTCCGGCTGCTGCTGGTCGGCACGGTGTTGACGTTCGCGCTGGCGTCGGTGCTGGTCGGGCTGATGGCGAACGGTGCGTTCCCGAGCAGCTGGCTGGAACGCGGTGACCCGCCCGACTGGGTGGAGGTGACCGGTCTGGTTCTCGTGGTGCTGGGTCTGGGGCTGGAAATCGTCGCGCTGGTCCGCATGGTCCGCAGCGGCAGTCACCGGGCCGACCGCGAGTCGCGGCTGTGGGCGGTCAGCTTCCGCCGTCGCCGGGAACTGGTCCGGGCCGTCCGGCGGGGCGTGGTGGACTCCCCGGACGACCTGCCCTGGCTGCGCACCACCGCCGAGCAGTTGATCCGGCAGCGGAGATTCGTGCCGTTGTTCGGCGGTCTGGTGACGATGAACCTCGGCCAGTTGCTGCTCAGCCTGGCGCCGATCTGGTTCGTCCTGTTCGGCGTCACCGGCGTGATGTTCGCGCTCGCCTGCGGGCAGATCCTCCGGGACCCGCCCCGGGCCGAGGCGTTCCTGCGGGAACACCCCGGCGATCCGGCGGTCAGCGTGCCGACCGGCTCCCGCTGACCTGGGCCAGCAGTTCGTCCACCGACCACTGGTCGGAGGCGTGTTCGCCGTGCTTCGCGGCGAGCACCCGCCCGTCGGGGGCGATCAGGAAGTCGGCCGGCAGCCCGAGCCGGCCGCCGTGCGGCGTGCGGGACGGCAGTCGCTCCCGGCCGCGCAGGACGTGCCAGGTGCCGGTCACCACGGCACGCAGGATCGGCAGCCAGGCGCGCGGGTCGAGCAGCGACCGTCGCGCCGACTCCACCCCGAACTCCCGGTAGAGCCGCCGGTCCGGATCGGCCACCACGGCGAACGGCAGATCGGCGACGTGCTCGCGCAACTCGTCGGCGGGGGAGTGGAAGAGCACCACCTCGCGTACGCCGGCCGCCTCGATCTCGGCGTGCCGGCGGACGATCGAGCGCAGGTGGAGGTTGCAGACCGGGCAGCCGGCGAAGCGACGGAACTGGAGGTGGACCAGGCGGTCCGGATCCGGCAGGTCGATTCGGGTGCCGGTCACGCTGGTCAGGTGGCGAGGGGTGACGACGTCCATGCGCGCTCCCGTTGTAGGCGTACGACGTACTCCTACAACCGTAGGCGTATCTTGTACGCTGTCAAGGCCATGCCCCGTCCCCGTTCCCTGACCCACGCCCAGCTCGCCGACGCGGCGCTCGCGGTGCTCGACCGGGACGGCCTCGCCGGCCTCACCATGCGCGCGGTCGGCGCGCAACTCGGCACCAGCACGATGGGCCTGTACCGCTACGTCGCCGACCGCGACGAACTGGAGGCGCTCGTCGTCGAGCGGGTCCTCGACCGGGTGGACACCCGCCCGCCGCTCGACGTCCCGTGGCCGGACGGCGTCCGGGAGCTGTCCGGCCGGGTACGCCGGGCGGTCGGCACCCATCCGGCCGTCGTCCCGTTGCTGCCCGCGCACCGGCACCGCTCACCGGCGATCCTGCGCTGGGGCGAAGCGGTGCTCGCGGTGCTGACCCGGGCCGGCTTCACCGGCACCGGGCGGGTGATCGCGTTCCGCGCCCTGCTCGGCTACGTGATCGGCGCGATCCAGATGGAACACCTCGGCGCGCTGGCCGGGCCCGGCACGGCCGTCATCGCGGCGTTGCCCCGCGACGAGTTCCCCCTGCTCGCCGAGACCGCACGGGCGGCCGGTGCGGTCGCACCGGAGGACGAGTTCGGTGGCGGGCTGGACCTCCTGCTCGACGGGCTGGCCCGGCGTCTCGGCACCTAGGGCATGGTGGGACCGGCGGGCGCGGCGCCGGGGCGTACCCCCGACACCGCCCCCTGTGCCCGCCGGCCGTCCGTCACCGCGCCAGCGCGGCCCAGCTCGGCGTCACCGGCTCCCGCCGCAGCGGCATGCCCGCCTCGGCCGGGGTCCGGTCGCCCTTGCGCTGGTTGCACGCGTAGCAGGCGGCGGTGGTGTTCCCCCAGGTGTTCCGGCCACCGCGCGAGCGGGGCAGGATGTGGTCGATGGTGCTGGCCGCGCCGTCGCAGTACGCGCACTTCCGCCTGTCGCGCGCCAGCACCCCGGCCCGGGACCAGGCCGGGCCGGCGCTGAACCGCCAGCGGGTCACCACGTACCGGACGAGGCGGACCACCCGCGGCAGCGGGAAGACGCCGATCACCCGGTCGGGCTCGGCCTCGTGGATCTCGGCGACCCGGCGGCAGAGCATCCGGATCGCGTGCTTGACGGTGACCCGGTGCAGCGGGCCGAGGTCGGCGTTGATGACGAGGACGGCGTCCACCGGGCTCTCCCTTCACGATCGGCGGTACGGCGACGAAAAAGCCGCCCGGTCCACGGGACCGGGCGGCGACGACGGGGACGCGAGACGCGTCAGTCGTGCCCTCCGGGCCAGGGACCGTGTTCCCGGCAGCCGTCGCCGAGCAGCCACGACGTGATCGTGGTGGCGGATCGCAGCGACATCGACGGCTCCTGGAACGGTGGTTGACCTTGCGCGCTCACGGTAGATCGATTCGGGAATCGCGGGCAACGTATTTCGATCCGGGCGGTCATCTGCACCACCAGTTCGCTGTCCAGCAGCGGGCGGTTCACCTCGGCCGCCACCGACAGCGTGGGTGTGGAGATCGACCGCCAGATCGCGGTCAGCCCGGCGCCGAGGCCGACGAGCGCCACCGCCGCCCGGGTGGTGGGGGAGCCGGCCGCGGCGGCGGCACTGACCCCGACGACCGCGAGCAGCACCACGAGCAGGGGCGCCAGCACCGGCCAGAAGATGCCCCGGGCCGCCTGCGCCACCAGCTTCCGGTCCCGGATGACGACGTTGCGGGCGATCACCGCCCAGTTCTCCTCGTCCAGCAGGTCGCGCGGGTGCAGGCCGCCGGTCAGGACGTCCTGCCACAGGTCGCCCTGGTTGCGCAGCTCGCGGGCCAGCTCGGCGAGCCCGGCCTCGCCCGGATCGCCCACTGTGGCCCGGCCGACAGCGGTGGCCCAGGCGGCGAGCGAGCGGCGCACCACGGCGGCCGAGTACGGCGGCAGCACGCTCGCCAGCTCGTCCAGCCACCTGCTGATCTGGAGGTGCCGGCCGCCGAAGCGCGCGGCGAGCTGGTCGGCGTCGCCGCGCCGGACGGTGTCGGCGAGCGAGCGCCCGAGCCGGTACGCCACCCCGACCCGGTGGTTCGTCGCCATCGTCCACCGCAGCACGTCGATGTTGAGGTCGTCGAGCGCCCGCAGCAGCGGTTCCCGGTCGGCCCCGGTGGCACCACGGGCGGCGGCGGCGGACGGCACCGTACGGCCGGGCGGGGTCAGCGGCGCGATCTGGGCCAGCGCCACGTCCACGCCGTCGAGGTACATGCCGAGCCGGTGCCGCCCGGCCAGCTCGGTCAGGTTCGACAGCTTCGGCGGCGCCGGCGTCTGCCGGTGCCCGTCCCCGGTCAGGTCGGCGGTCTGCGCGTGGTGGTAGGCGTCCGCCATCGACCAGCCGAGCCGCAGCGCGGTGACCACCGCGGTCCGTTCGTCCCGTGGCGTGCCGTGCTCCTCGTCGCGCCGATCCCGCGTCGCGGTGCTCACCGCCCGACCTCCCGTGTCACCGGATCAGTCGAGCGTAGAGGCGTTTTTGGCCGCTTATGACCGTTTCGGTGCGGCCCGCCCGGCCAGCAGCCCGCGCGGCCGGATCGAGCGGACCGGCTCGGTCGCCGCCCCCTCGACCCGCAGGATGTGGTTCGCGGCGATGATCCCGGTGGCCGCCGACCGTTCCATCAGCGCGCTCGGGAACTCGGTGCGGATGCCGTCCCCGGCCAGGTAGAGGCCGGGCGCGTCGGTCTCCACCCCGGGACGCCACGCGTGGCTGCCGGGCGTGAACGCGGGCGCCTGCGCCTCGACCCGGGCGCGCAGCTCGCGTACCCGCAGGCCGGCCACCTCCGGCCAGAGCGCGGTCAGCTCCCGCAGCATCCGGGCGGCCAGCTCGTCGGCCGGCACGTCCGGCTCGCAGGCGTACGCGTGCAGCTCCACCACGGAGCCGCCGGTCCGCTCGGCCCAGCGGCGGGGCTCGTCCTCCAGCCGGTGGTAGAGCGTCACCGAGTCCAGCGTGGGCTGCCGGGAGACGCCGCTGAACACCGCGCGGTCGGCCCGGACGTCCCCGTCCATCCAGTAGCGGGCCACCGCGTACGGCGGGCCGGGCCGGCCGAACGCGGGCATCCGCGCCACCAGCTCGGGCGCTGCCCCGGCCAGGCCGGGGGAGGCGTCGACGAGCGCGGCGAGCGCGGGCGGGTCCACCGCGAGCACCACGTGCGGCGCCTCCCAGGCGTCGCCGTCGGCACCGGTGACCCGCCAGCCGTCCGGGGTACGGTCCAGCCGGGCGGCCGCCGCGCCGGTCAGCACCCGGCCGCCGTGCTTCTCCACGTACCGGGTCAGCGGCTCCCAGATCGCCGTGCCGTAGTCCCGATCAGGGCAGTCGAACGCCAGCCCCTCCGGGTTGCCGAGCAGGTAGAAGTGGAACTGCGCGATCATCTCGGCGGCCGACATCTCCGCCTCGTGGTTGAAGAACGAGTGCGAGAAGACCTCGAACAGCATGGCCCGCGCCCGGTCCGGCAGCCGCAGCGAGGTGAGCAGCTCGTCGGCGGTCCGCTCGTCGAACTCCTCGTAGGTGCGTACCGGGTCGTAGGTGAGCAGCGGCAGCGCCGCGTCCCGGTCCATCGACCGCAGGTCCGCCAGGCGCAGGCTGGGGCTGCGCAGCAGCAGCGCCAGCAGGTTCGCCGGGGGCGCGGGCGGCAGCTTGCCGAACTCCTCGGTCGGCCACTGCTCGGACAGGATCGGATAGCCCGGGATCGGCTTGAGAAAGCCCAGCTCCGGATCGACCCGACGCAGGATCGACCGCCAGTTCCAGTACTGCCGGAAGAACGCGTGGAAGCCGTGCTCGTTGCGCTGGACGCCGTCGGGCAACTCCTCCGGCCAGGCGCCGAGCCGTCCGCCGAGGTGCGGCGCGGCCTCCAGCACCGTCACGGCCACCCCACGCTCGGCCAGCACCACAGCCGCCGACATGCCGGCGATGCCGCCGCCGACCACGAGCGCCGCGACCGGTCGCGGCACGCGGTCGGGGCCACCGCCGCCCGGGTCCACCACGTGCTCGCGTACGCCGATCAGGCGACCTACCACTTGCGACAGACCCACGGGGCATCCTCCAGTCGGCGGTGCTCACAGTCTGCCGGTCGGGGCGGCAACCCGCTGGGTACGCGTCGGCGGGGCGTTCACGGCAGGCAGCGGCGCGGGCGGTCCGACGGCGGCCAGACGTACTCCAGGTCGGGGGAGACATCGCCGAACAGCGGCGCATAGTGGACCGGGTCCTTGCGCAGCAGCGACGACCGGTGGCTGCGGTGCAGGTCGTCGCGGCCCAGCCAGGGCGGCAGCTCACCGGCGGCGGCCAGTTCGTCCTGGGTGCGGATCACCGAGATGCCGCATGCAGTCGCGAGATCGGTGGCGAGCGTGCCGGCGCAGGTGTCGGCCCGGCCCGGCTCGCACCACACCGCGCACATGTCCAGCCCGTACCGGGTCAGCGCCTCCTCGTACCCGGCCCACATCTTCACCGCGGGGTGGTTGCGCCAGCCGTAGTCCGGCCGGGTCAGCCCGCGCAGCACCTGGATCGCCTCCACGCGCTGCTTGCCCAGCCGCTTCTGGTCCAGCGTGCGCGCGCTGGCCAGGAAGTCCGGATACGGCAGGAACGTCTGCATGCCGGTGCTCTACCCGGACCCGGGCCCGCCATGCGTTCATGATCGCCGGGGCTGCGCACATCGCGAGCGGCTGACTACGATCCGGACATGGCCGAGCCACTGCGCGACCGCGCGCGCCGCGCGACCGGCTGGCGGCTCCGGATGAACGGTGACGAACGCCCCCACTACGTGGTCTGCGGCTCCGATCCGCTCGCCTACTGGGTGGTCCGGTCGCTGCTCGCCACCGACAGCGCCGACGGCCAGGTGCGGGTCACGCTCGTGGTGCCGGGCCGCCGCCGGTCCGAGGGCCCCGACGGGCGGGACGTGCCGGGGGTACGGGTGGTCACGGCGGAGCGGCTGGACGAGGCCGCGTTCCGCCGGGCCGGGCTGGCCGGGGCGGCCGGGCTGGCGCTGCTGCACCAGGACGACGTGGGCAACATGCACGCCGCGCTGTGCGCCCAGGAGGTCGAGTCGCGGCTGCGCCTGGTGGTGCGGATGTTCAACACCAACCTGGCGGACGGGCTGCGGCAGCTCTTCCCCGACTCGGCGGTGCTGTCCGACGCCTCGATGGCCGCGCCCGCCTTCGTGGCCGCCGCGCTTGGCGAGGTGGCGCCGACCCACTTCCGGCACGCCGGGCGCACGCTCTACGTGGCCCGCCGAGACGACGTACGCCCGCAGGACGTGGTCTGCGGCCTGGCCGTCACCACGGATCCGGACCTGGTCCGGGTGCTGCCCGCCGACGAGGCGGCGGCCGACGTGGTGCTGGCCGAGGCGACCGGGCGGCCGGCGGGCACCGAGGTCGCCGCACGGCGGCTGGTACGGGCGCGGCGGCGCCGGCAGCCGGTCGCCGTCCTGCTGCGCGCGGTCCGCCACTTCGCCACCCGCAAGATCGGCATCGCGGTGCTGGTGCTGCTCGGGGTGATCGCGGCGCTGGGCTGGCTCAACGCCCGGGCCGCCGACGTGAGCTGGAGCGAGGCGGTCTACCTGACGCTGGTCACCACGCTCACCGGCCAGGACCCGGACGTCAACAAGCCGGTCGCCGCCCAGGTGATGCAGGTGGTGCTCAACCTGGCCGGGCTGGCGCTGATCCCGCTGATCACGGCCGCGGTGGTCGACGGCATCGTCAACGCCCGGCTGGCCCTGCACGCGGGCCGGGTCCAGCCGGACCGCTCGGGGCACGTGGTGATGGTCGGGCTGGGCAACATCGGCACCCGGGTGATGGCCCAGTTGCACGACTTCGGCGTCGAGGTGGTGGCGATCGACAAGAACCCGGACGCGCGCGGCGCCGCGCTGGCGCACCGGCTGGGCGTGCCGCTGATCGTGGGCGACGCGGGCCGGGAGGAGACGCTCCGGTCCGCCTCGGTGGACACCTGCCAGGCGCTCGTGGTGGTCTCCACCGACGACGGGACGAACCTGCGGGCCGCGCTGATCGCCCGGTCCCTCGACCCGGACCTGCGCGTGGTGCTGCGGCTGTTCGACGGCGACTTCGCCGAGCGGATCCAGCAGGCGTTCGGCATCGGCATCTCGCGCAGCGTGTCCTATCTGGCCGCGCCGGCGTTCGCGGCGGCGCTGCTCGACCGCGCGGTGATCGCCACCATCCCGGTCGACCGGCACGCGCTGCTGGTCACCGAGGTGCCGGTGGTGGCCGGTTCGCCGCTGGACGGGAGTCCGCTGAGCGCGGTGGCCCGGCCCGGCGAGGTACGCCTGCTCGCGTACACCCGCCCGAACCAGAAGGCCGACTGGTCGGCCGACCCGCGCATGGTGATCCAGGCCGGTGACCGGCTGACGGTGGTGGCCCGGCGGGCAGGGCTGACCGCGCTGCTCCGGGAGACCACGCCCGCGCCGCCGCCGGCACCCACCGGCCCGCCGGCCGCGCGCCGCCCGCAGGATTGACCGGGCGCGTCGGATCGGTCAGGCCGGCCGACGCCTGCGGACGGCGTACCCGAGCGCGCCGAGGGCGAGCACGCCGAACCCGGCGAGCACGCTCGGCAGCGGCAGGTTGACCGCGAGCACCAGGCAGCCGACCAGGCCCAGCGCGGCGAGCAGCCGTACCGGGACGTGCCGGTCCGGGTCCGGGCCGAGCGTGAGCGCCGACGCGTTGGTGATCGCGTAGTAGACCAGCACCGTGCAGCTGGAGAAGCCGATCGCGCCCCGGATATCGCCCACCGTCACCACGACGATCACCACGACGGCCACCGCCAGTTCGGCGCGGTGCGGCACCCGGTGGCGCGGGTGGACCGCTGCCAGCGCGCCCGGCAGGTCCCGGCGGCGGGCCATCGCCAGCGTGGTCCGGCCGACGCCCGCCACCAGCGAGAGCAGTACCCCGGTCACCGCGACTGCCGCACCGGCCCGGACCAGCCAGGCCAGCCCCGGGTGCCCGGCGGCGGTCACCACCTCGACCAGCGGCGCGTCCGTGGACGCCAGCCGGTCGGCGCCGAGCACGCCGAGCGCGACCACCGCCAGCGTCAGGTAGATCGCCAGCACCGCGCCGAGCGCCAGCGGCACCGCCCGGGGGACGGTGCGCTCCGGGTCGCGTACCTCCTCGCCCAGCGTGGCGATCCGCGCGTACCCGGCGAAGGCGAAGAACAGCAGGCCGGCGGCGGTCAGCACGCCGCCCGCGCCGATCCCCGCCGGTGCGGTGAGCCGGTCGGCGGCGACCTGCGGCGCGCCGGTCACCGCGACCACGGCGAGCACCGTGAGCACCACCGCGACGAGGACCCGGGTGGCGGTGGCGGTCTTGCCGATCCCGCGCAGGTTCACCGCCGTCACCGCCACCACGGCGAGGACCGCGACGAGCCGCGCCCGCCCCGGCCACAGGTACGCCCCGACGGTCAGCGCCATGGCCGCGCAGCTCGCGGTCTTGCCGACCACGAACCCCCAGCCGGCCAGGAAACCGGCGAACGGGTGCAGGCGTTCCCGGCCGTAGACGTAGGTGCCGCCGGACTCGGGGTAGCGGGCGGCGAGCCGGGCCGAGCTGGTGGCGTTGCAGTAGGCGATGAAACCGGCCACCGCCAGCGCGACGAGCAGGCCGGTGCCGCCGGCCGCCGCCGCAGCCGGGGCGAAGACCACGAAGACGCCCGCGCCGAGCATCGAGCCGAGACCGATGACGACCGCGTCGGGTACGCCGAGTCGCCGTGCCAGCTGTTCCACACCGGCAGCCTAAAGCGCTCGGGTGAACGGCAGGTGCCCGCGAGCTGCAAATTGACGAGAATGATTTGCGTAAATAATCCGCGCTCAGCGGTGGTCGATTGTCGACGTTCTCTGTAGAGTCGTTTACGCAGGTCAGGCGCGGTTTACAAATTCTTCCGTGCCGGTTGTCCGATGGCGATGATCAGATTCTTTCCGCGTCGATCGGGCAAAGGTGCCCTCGAATCGGCTCCGGCAGTTCCGGGAACCACTTCACCGCGATCGCGGGAGGTACCGCACATGACGCTGTTCGGCTGGGACGCGAGTGACTACGACGTCGACCGGGGGTTGACCGCCGACCGGATCCGGGACGCCCGGGCCGCGGGCATCGACTTCATGACCTACAAGGGCACGGAACAGTCGCGCGACGGCACGTTCCACAGCCAGTACTACGGGGTGATGCTCACCGCGGCCAAGGACGCGGGCATCCCGTTCCTGGGCATGTACGTGGTGGTGCACTCCGACGTCTCCATCGAGGACCAGGCCGCCACCGCCGTCGACTACGCCGACAAGCACACCCCCTGGTGGCGCACGTACGACGGGTTCTTCTGGCAGATCGACCTGGAGCGCTGGCCGACCGACGACGTGCCCCCGCACATCGGCGTCGACGTGGGCCGGGAACTGGAGGAACGCACCGGCAAGGTGGCGGTGATGTACGCCTCGCGCGGCCAGTACGGCGACGACGACCTGGGCGACCTCCCGCGCTGGAACGCCGACTACCCGTACCGGGTGGCCGAGGACTTCAAGGCCGCGTACGCGCGGGCCGGCGGGGACTCCGGCCCGGGCTGGACCCGGTACGGCAAGCCGGCGGAGACGCCGCGCATCTGGCAGTTCACCGACTCGGCGATCATCGGCCGCCAGCACACCTGTGACGCGGACGCGTTCCGCGGCACCGCCGGCGACTTCGCGACGATGATCGGCGAGAAGACGTCCACGACCACGAAACGGGACGTGATCGCCACCTTCCACAGCACCGCGCACGCGGGCGACACGCTCGACACCACCGACCGGTTCCACGCCATCCGCTGGGCCACCGGCCTGTACCACTGGACCGTGCCGGAGACCGGGCTGGTCAGCGTCCAGGCGACAGTCGACCTGCGCGGTCTGCGGCGTGACGACCTGGTCCGGATACGCGCCGAGTACACCCGGCCCGGGGACGCGGAGAACGACACCCCGTTGCTGCGGCAGGAGCGCGTGTCGATCGACCCGGAGACCACCGGCGGGGTGTTCGTGGTGAGTACGCCGGACGAACGGGTCGAGCTGCCGAAGGGCACCCGGATCCGCATCCAGGTGGCGGTGCGGCCCGAGGACGACGACCACCGCCGCAGGCTGACCTACAGCACCCGGACCCGGATCAGCATCGTGGAGATCCGCCCGGCCGGCTGAGCGCCGTGCCGGCCTTCCACACCGGCGTCCCAGGCGCCCGGGGTGAACGGCCGGTGCCGCCGGCAGGATTCTGCCGGCGGCACCGGGATCGGGTTCAGCAGGGCCCGTTGTCGGTCCACACGCCCTGGCTGTTGGTCCCCGGCACGTCTCCCTGGGTCCACCACCGGGAGGTCCACCGGTGTCCGCCGTAGGACACCACGGCGCCTCCGGGGTACGCGGTGCCCGCGGCCCAGGCCGGCGCGGCGCACGCACCACCGGTGGGTGACGGCGAGCCGGTGGGCGTCGGGGAGGCGGTCGGCGTCGGGGAGCCCGTGCAGGCGCCCTGGTCGGCCCAGACCGCGGCGCTGCCCGGCGTCTCGCCCTGGGTCCACCACTTCGCGCTCCAGGTCCGTCCGGCGTGCGAGACGGTTGCACCGCCGGAGTACGCGGTGGCCGCCGACCAGGCCGGCGCGGTGCAGGTGCCCCCGCCGGGCGGGGCGGAACCGCTCGGGCTGGGCGACGGCGTGACCACCTCGCCACCACGTGCCCAGTCCCCGGCCAGCGCGTACGTCTGGCCGCCGAAGGCGAGCGTGAAGTTGGCCGGACCGGAGATCGGGAGCTGATAGTTGAGCGTCACCTCGGCGTACGAGCCGGGCGCTATCGCGGTCGGTACGGTGAGGCGTACCCGGTTGTGGTCGCCCTTCAGGCCGCCCACGTTGCTGCCGGTGTGGCCGGTCGTGACAGTGGTGAGCGCCCAGCCGGACTGCTGGCTGAGCGTGGCCGGGGTGGTGGTGGGATAGTCGAACTCCAGGTGCGCGCCGGCCGGGATCGGCGCGCCGGTGTTGTTGGTCAGCCGCAGCTCGGGGTTGATCGGGTAGTTGTTGTCGCCGAGCGCGAAGCCGCCCATGCCGACCGCCACGTCCAGCGTCCGGGTGGGCATGGTGATGCCCGCCTTGCGGGCGCCGTACGCCGGTGCGGCCTTCAGCCGGTCGTAGAGCAGCGTGGTCAGCGTGTCGCCCATGCCGTACTGGCCCTTGGCGGAGTCGTAGGCGTAGTCGCCGGCGAGTTCCCAGATCATCACGCCGCCGAGGCCCTTGGCCGCGACGTAGTCGGCCTTGGCAGCCAGCGACTGGTCGTCCTCGGTGGAGAGGAAGACCTTCTTCTCCGCGTTCCACAGCCAGGGCGCGACCAGCGCGGCCGAGTAGTTACGGGCATAGCTGCCGCTGATCCGGTCGGCCGGGTCGGTGGCCGGGGTGAGGCCGTATCCGGCCAGGTAGTCGCCGGTGATGCCGGCCTGGAGGTTCTTCGCGTGCCACATCGGGTTGGCGCCGCCGGGCACCTCGTTGCCGGCGGCGTCGAGGTCGTGCCAGAGGTTGTCGATGCCGACCGCGCCGTTGCCGCAGGGGGTGGTGGAGCCGATCGAGCCGCCGGTGCCGGCCGGACACTTGGTCTGGTCGGGCAGCGCCGCCCGTCCCCACAGGCCGTTGGTGCCGCCGGTGACGCCCTGCCAGCCCCGGGTGTAGTAGGGGACGCCGATGTTCACCCGGCCGCTGGGCAGCGCACCCCGGAAGTAGTGGTACGCCCAGTCGGTGTTCAGGTAGCCGATGCCGGAGTACGCGCCGTACACGCCGCCGGCGGCCAGCTCGGCGTCGTCGCCGTTGTCGTAGAGCGCCGCGTTCGGCCCGACGAAGTGGTTCCACGCGCCGTGCAGGTCGTAGGACATCGCGTTGACGTAGTCGAGGTACTGCAACGCCTGGTAGGACTCCATCCCGCGCAGCAGCCAGCCGGACGCGGGCGCGGCCACGGTGAGCAGGTAGTGCCTGCCGTCGGTGGCGGCGGCCCGGTCGAGCTTCTCCCGCAGCGTGCGCATCAGGACCTGGTACGAGGCGTTGAGACCGGCCCGCTTGGCGTCGGCCTGGGCGAAGTCGAGCGGGTTGCCGGCCTTGTTGTTGGAGGTGGGGTACTCGTAGTCGATGTCCACCCCGTCGAAGCCGTACGTGCGCAGGAACGTCACCACCGAGTCGGCGAACGTGTCGATGCCGGCGGTGTTCACCGTGTTGGTGCCGGTGGTGGTCATCCGGTAGAAGCCGCCGGAGTCGATGCGGTTGCCGCTGTCGTCGATGAAGCCGCCGGTCTCGGCCCAGCCGCCGACGCTGATCAGCGTACGGACTCCGGGGTTCTGCTTCTTGTACTTGTTGAGCAGGTTGAAGTGCCCGGTGTACGGCAGGGCCGGGTCCATCTCGGCACCGGCCACGCCGGGCCAGGTCATGTTCGTGGCCGGGTTGTTCGGGGCGGCCGGGTTGCCGACGGAGATCTTGTTGTTGCCGTCGACGTGCGCGAACGCGTAGTTGATGTGGGTGACCTTCTGCCACGGGATCTGGTTGACCAGGTAGGCGGGAGCGCCGTTGCGGCCGGTCCGCCAACTGGTGAAGTAGCCGATGATCCGGCGGGTGTGGTCGGCGCCCATCTTCTCCCGGCCGGCGGTGTCGTAGACGGTGCAGTAGGGCACCGACACTCCCGTCGTGCGGTGGAGCCCGTCGGGCCGGCACGCCTCGTCGTCGGCGGCGGCCGAGCGGGCGTCCGGGGCGGCCACGACCACCGCCATCATCGCGGTCAGCAGACCGGCGGCGCCGGCCGACAGCCAGCGGCTGATTCGTCTCGCCAGCACGCGCACCTCCTACATTTAACAAACTTAACTATTAAGGTTGCTAAATGTATACCGGCGTGGATGCGCCGAGACAAGAGGCGGACTGCTAGCCGAGATGCTCCGCCGGCCGGGCCCAGCCGCCCAGCCGCGCCGGCAGCGGCAGGTTGTTCCAGGGCACCCGGCGCAGCAGGCGGTCCAGCAGCAGGCCGAGCAGCAGCCCGGCGACCGAGTCGGTCAGCCAGTGCCAGCCCAGGTAGACGGTGGTGCAGAAGACCACCGCCGGGGGCACCACCCGGACCACTGTGACCAGCCGGGGCGGCGCGGTCCGGCCGAACGTGCGCACGAGCGGGGCCAGCAGCAGCGCCAGCACGCCGTACCAGACGATCGCGTTGGCGACGTGCCCGGACGGGTACGACTGCGCGAACCGTACCGGCAGGTCGTGCTGGAACAGCGGCAGCGTCTGGTCGGGCGACAGGAACGGCTCCTTGACCGAGGCGCTCGGCGCCGGACGGGCCGTCCACACCTTCAGCGGGCCGATCGTGAAGAACGTGAGCACGAACCCGGCCACCGGCGGCAGCAGCGGCCGCACCGAGCGCAGCCGCAGCGCCAGCAGCACGCCCAGCCCGGCCGCGAGCAGCGTCAGCGGGGTGCCCTGGCCGAGCAGGTTCAGTGTCATCGCCACCCAGCGGGCAGCCGTCGGGCGGTTGTCGTCGGACCAGTCGGCGACCGCCCGGTCGAGGCCGAACAGGTGACCGGAGGCGAGCGCGACGGTCAGCGCCACCACCGCCGCGAGCAGCAGCCCGTCGAACCACCACCCGGCCGGCCGGACCGGCCGCAGCCGCAGGTCACCGCGTACCCCCGAGGTCTGACGCACGCGACCACGCTACCGGCCGCGGGCGGCGGCCGGGCGGCGCGGGCATCGGCGGCTGTGTGCCCAGCCACGAAGGGAAGCGCGGCGCGGGGGTCAGCGGTCACACTGGTTGCCGTGCGGATCACCTCGGCCCTCGTCGACCCGGCGCTGCTCGACCTCCCCTGGTCGACCCCGCTGGAGCAGTGGCCTGCCGAGCACCTGGTGGCGCTGCCGCAGGGCATCTCCCGGCACATCGTGCGGTTCGTCCGGCTCGGCGGGTACGTCTACGCGGTGAAGGAGACCGGCGAGCGGGTCGCCGAGCGCGAGTACGACCTGCTGCGGGCGCTGGAGCGGATCGACTTCCCGTCGGTCGAGGCCATCGCGATCGTGGCCGACCGGCAGACCGACGACGGCGAGCCGCTGGACCCGGTGCTGATCACCCGGCACCTCCAGTTCTCGCTGCCCTACCGGGCGCTGTTCTCCAACACGCTGCGCCCGGAGACGATGAACCGGCTGCTGGACGCGCTGGCCGCGCTGATCGTGCGGATGCACCTGACCGGATTCTTCTGGGGCGACTGCTCGCTGTCGAACACGCTGTTCCGGCGGGACGCGGGCGCGTTCGCCGCCTACCTGGTCGACGCCGAGACCGGTGCGCTGTACCCGTCGCTGTCCAACGGCCAGCGCGGCGAGGACCTGGAGATCGCCCGGGTCAACATCTTCG
Organism: Micromonospora sp. BL1; assembly: GCF_003667485.1. Taxonomy (NCBI): domain Bacteria; kingdom Bacillati; phylum Actinomycetota; class Actinomycetes; order Micromonosporales; family Micromonosporaceae; genus Micromonospora; species Micromonospora sp. BL1. The sequence continues at coordinate 13,562 of NZ_RCVK01000189.1, read as the reverse complement.
GCGAGGCGCTCGACCTCCAGGCCGCCGGCCTGCTGCACGAGTCGATCGACCCGGAGGTGGTCTGCGAGGAGGTCGTGCGGCGCTACGAGCGGCTCTGGCACGAGATCACGTACGAGCAGCAGGTCGAGCGCGCCGCCCGGCACGACATCGAGCGCCGCATCCGCCGCCTCAACGAGCTGGGCTTCGACGTGGCCGAGGTGGCCATGTCGACAGTCGACAACGGGCGCTACCTGGTCCGGCCGAAGGTGGTCGACGCCGGCTACCACACCCGGCGGCTGCTGCGCCTGACCGGTCTGGACGCGGAGGAGAACCAGGCCCGCAAGCTCCTCAACGACCTGGACGCCTACCGGCTGGAGAGCGACCTGACCGACGAGCAGCAGGCGGCGCACCGCTGGCTGACCGAGGTCTTCGAGCCGGTGGTCCGGGCGGTGCCCGCGCACCTGCGCCGCAAGCTGGAGCCGCAGGAGCTGTTCGCCCAGATCATCGAGCACAAGTGGCTGCTCTCCGAGCAGGCCGGGCGGGACGTCGGAATGCGCCGGGCGGTGCAGTCGTACCTGGCCGACGTGCTGGTGCACCGCCCGGACGAGCAGGCGGTGCTCGGCGTCGAGGTGCCAACGGTCTGACCCCCGGGCGGATCACTCCACCCAGTCGCCGCCGCGCATCACCCGTACCACGTTCAGGTCGTCGTCCAGCATCACCAGGTCGGCGCGCAGCCCGGCGATGAGCGCGCCCACCCGGTCGCCCAGACCGATCGCGCGGGCCGGGGTGGTGGCGACCATCCGGCAGGCGTCCGGCAGGGCCACGCCCGCGCCGACCGCGTGGCGCAGCGCCGCGTCCATGGTGAGCGTGCTGCCGGCGATCGCGCCGTTGTGGCTGAGCCGGGCCTCCCCGTCGGACACGGTGACCGCCTGGCCGCCCAGCTCGTACTCGCCGTCGGGCATCCCGGCGGCGGCCATCGCGTCGGTGATCAGCGCGGTCCGCTCCGGGCCGGCCACCGAGGTGGCGAAGCCGAGCATGCCGTCGTGCAGGTGCACCCCGTCGGCGACCAGCTCGCACACCACGTTCGGGGCCTCCAGCAGCGCCACCACCGGGCCGGGCTCGCGGTGGTGCACCGGGCGCATCCCGTTGAACAGGTGGGTGCCGACGCTCGCGCCCGCGGCCACCGCCGCCCGGGTCTGCTCCCAGGTGGCGTCGGTGTGCCCGACCGCCGCGACCACGCCGTGCGACACCAGCAGCTCGATCGCCTTGGTGGCGCCGTCCCGCTCGGGAGCGATGGTGACCATGCGGACGGCGCCGCCGCCCAGCTCGATCAGCTCGGTCAGCTCGGCGGTCGACGGGTCGCGCAGGAACTCCGGATTCTGCGCGCCGCAGCGGTCGGCGGACAGGTACGGGCCCTCGAAGTGGACGCCGGCGAGCACTCCGGACTCCACCAGCGGGCGGTAGGCGGCGGTGGCGTCGCGCATCAGCTCGAACGGGGAACTCACCAGACTCGCCAGCAGCGTGGTGGTGCCGTGCCCGGTGTGGAACGCGGCGGCCTGCCGCGCCGACTCCGGGTCGCCCGTGGTGAACGTGTGCCCGCCGCCGCCGTGGGTGTGCATGTCCACGAAGCCCGGCACGATCCAGTGCCCGTCACGCACCGACGGATACTCGGCGACAGCGGTGATCCGCCCGTCCGCGATCTCCACGCAACCCTGCCGGATGACGCCGGTCGGGGTCACCACCTTGCCGGTCACGCGCCGGGTCATCGACTCTCCTTCGCCAGGGTGTCCAGGGCCAGCAGGGCGGCGCCCAGGCAGCCGGCCTCGTCACCGAGGTCGGCCGCGACCAGGCGCGGCTCGCGGTGGAACGTCAGCCGCTCGCGCAACGCCGTCCGCAGCGGGTCGAACAGCCGGGGACCGGCCTGGGCCAGCCCGCCGCCGAGCACCACCGTCGACACATCGTAGAGCGCCTGCCCGGTGGCGAGTCCGTCGGCGAGCGCCTCGACCGCCTCCTGCCACACCTCCACGGCGAGCGGTTCACCGGCGGCCGCCCGGTCGGCCACCTCGGCGGCGGTGGTGGGCGCGCCGGACAGCTCGGCGTACCGGCGCCCGATCGCCGAGGCCGACGACACCGCCTCCAGGCAGCCGGTCCGCCCGCACCCGCAGCGCGGGCCGCCGGGACGTACCAGGATGTGGCCGATCTCCCCGGCTGCGCCGTGCGCGCCGGTGGCGGCCGACCCGTCGACCACGTGTGAGGCGGCGATGCCGGTGCCGATCGCGACGAACAGGACGTGGCCGGCGTCCCGCCCGGCCCCGAGCCGCGCCTCGGCCAGGCCGCCGGCACGCACGTCGTGCCCGAGCGCCGCGGGCAGTCCCAGCCGCGTGCCCGCCAGCTCCCGCAGGGGTACGTCCCGGAAGCCCACGTTCGCCGACCAGACCGCCACGCCGCGCGCCTCGTCGACCACACCGGGTACGGCGATGCCGCAGGCGACCGGCGTACGGCCGTCGGCGCGGGCCTTGCCGGCCAGCCCTTCGGCCACGTCGAGGATCGTGCCTACCACTGCCTCCGGGCCGCGCCGGGCGTCGGTGGCGTGCCGTTCGGTGTGCACGGTCGTGCCGTCCGGCCGGACCAGGGCGCACTTCATCCCGGTGCCGCCCACGTCCAGCGCGACGACGACCTCGTCGCCGCGGCTCACGCCAGTACCACGGACCGAGTCAGGTGCCGGGGCGCGTCCGGGTCGAGGCCGCGGCTCGTGGCGAGCGCGACCGCGAAGCGCTGGGCCAGGATCAGGTCGGCCATCGGGTCGACCGGGTTGCGGCCGGCCGACCAGCTCGTCAGCACCGTGCGCCAGCCGTGCGTGCGGCTGTGCACGAACGCGGCGCCGGTCGCGGCCACGTCCTCGGGCAGGCCGTCCGGGATCTCGCCGAGCGCCCAGACCAGCCGGCCGGGCGCGGCGACCGAGATCGGGCCGTGCCGGTAGTCCATGGCCGGGTACGCCTCGGCCCAGAACGTGGCCGCCTCGCGGCACTTCAGCGCGGCCTCCTGGGCCAGCCCGACGGTCCAGCCGCGGCCGAGGAAGGTGACCTGCTCGATGCCGGCCGGGTCGATCGGCAGCGGGGCGCGTACGGCCACCTCGGCGTCGGCGGCCAGGCGGCCGAGGTCCTCGCCGAGGTGGGCACGCAGCAGCGCGAGCGCGGTGGTGGCGAAGCGGGTCTGCACCACCGACCGCTCGTCGGCGAAGGGCAGCGCGACTGTGGCGTCGGCGAGCGTGACGGCGGCCGAGTCCGGGTCGCCGACCAGGACCGTGGTGGGGATCCGCCCGCGCAGCGCGGTGAGCAGGTCGAGCACCTCGGTGGTGGTGCCGGAGCGGGTGATCGCGATGAGCCGGTCGTACCGGCGGCCGGCCGGGAACTCGCTGGCCTGGAACGCGTCGGTCTCGCCCTGGCCGGCGGCCTCGCGCAGCCCGGCGTACGCCGTGGCCATGAACCACGACGTGCCGCAACCGACCACGGCGACCCGCTCGCCGGGGCGCGGCAGGTGCGCGGCGACGGTCGGGGCGAGTCGCGCCGCCTCCCGCCAGCAGTCGGGCTGGCTCGCGATCTCCGCGTGCACGTACGCCATGACAACTCCTCGCCGGGGAGACCTTGCGCAATACGGCGCGATACGGCCGCCTTTCGCGCGTCATTCTGCGCGAAGTGGGGTGGTCGTGGCAACCGTCTCCCAGTTCGCGCAGCGCAGGGTTTTGCGCGGACCCAGTTTCGCGCACTAGTGTGCACGCAACCGATCACCGTTCACGCACAGTCTGGGGAGGGCCCCGCGGTGGACCGCTACGCGCGCTGGAACGCGCTGCTGGAGATGCTGACCGACAGCGGTCGGGTCACCGTCGAGGAGGCGGCCGAGCGGCTCGACGTCTCCCAGGCCACCATCCGCCGCGACTTCGACCAGCTCGCCCAGCAGCAGATGATCACCCGTACCCGGGGTGGCGCGGTCGCCAACGGCGTCTCCTACGACCTGCCGCTGCGCTACAAGACCGCGAAGCACTCGGCCGAGAAGCAGCGGATCGGCGCGGCGGCCGCCGCGCTCGTGTCGCCGGGCACCGTCGTCGGTCTCAACGGCGGCACCACGAGCACCGAGGTGGCGCGGGCGCTCGCGGTCCGCCCCGATCTCAACACGAGCGCTGAGGGCGCACAGCTCACGGTGGTCACCAACGCGCTGAACATCGCCAACGAGCTGCTGGTGCGCTCGCGGATGAAGGTGGTGGTGGCCGGCGGCGTGGTCCGGCCGAAGTCGTTCGAGCTGGTCGGCCCGCTCGGCGGGGCGCTGCTGCGCGAGGTCACGCTGGACGTCGCGCTGCTCGGCGTGGACGCGATCGACCCGCAGCTCGGCGCCGCCGCCCACCACGAGGGCGAGGCGGCCATGAACAGCCTCATGGTCGCGCGGGCCAAGCGGGTCGTCGTGATAGCTGACTCCTCCAAGCTCGGCGGGCACGCGTTCGCCCGGATCTGCCCGGTGGACCGGGTCGAGACGCTGGTGACCGACTCCGGCGCGTCCCCCGACGTGGTGGCGGCGTTCCGCGACGCGGGCGTGCACGTCGTCTGCGCCTGACCTCACCCGACACGCCGACACTGCATACCGGGTATTGCCTTCGGGTGCATACCGCGTATGGTGTCGCTGACGCCTACTTATCGGGGGAGGTCAGCTGTGTCGGCTGTCCTGGAGATCGAAGGTCTCCGCAAGACGTACCGGAGCCGGAAACGCGGGGTCCGCCACGCGCTCGACGGCTTCGACATGCGAGTCGAGGCCGGCCAGGTGCACGGCTTCCTCGGCCCGAACGGCTCGGGCAAGACCACCACGCTGCGTACGCTGCTCGGCCTGATCCGGCCCAACGGCGGCCGGATGGCCATCCTCGGCCAGGAGCTGCCGCACGCCCTGCCGGCGGTCGCCGGGCAGGTCGGCGCCATCGTGGAGAGTCCGCAGTTCTTCCCGCACTTCTCCGCGCGGGACACGCTGGGCCTGCTGGCCCAGGCCGGTGAACTGCCCAAGCAGCGCGTGGACGAGGTGCTGGAGCTGGTCGGGCTGCGCGACCGGGCCGGCGAGCGGGTGAAGACCTACTCGCTCGGCATGAAGCAGCGCCTCGCTGTGGCCTCCGCGCTGCTCAAGAACCCCAAGCTGCTGATCCTCGACGAGCCGGCGAACGGCCTCGACCCGGGCGGCATCCGGGAGATGCGCGGGCTGATGCGGGACCTGTCCGAGAACGGCATGACAGTGGTGCTCTCCAGCCACATCCTGGGCGAGATCCAGCTCATCTGCGACTCGGTCACCATCATCTCGCTCGGCCGCCGGGTCGCGTTCGGGCCGGTCGAGCAGGTGCTCGCGGCCCACTCCCAGGCCTCCGTGCGGGTCCGCCTGGAGGCGGTCAGCGACCTGCCCCAGGCCGCCGACGCGCTCACCCGCGCCGGGGTCCGTGTCGCCACCGAGCCCGACCACCTGGTGCTGTCCGGCGTGGACAAGCCGGCCACCGTCAGCCGGCTCCTCGCCGAGCAGGGCCTCTACGTCAGCGAGCTCACCCCGGTCGCGGTCGACCTGGAGAGCGTCTTCCTCGAACTGACCGCCACCGCGCCGGTCCCCGGCCAGCACCGTCAGGTCGATCAGTCCGCCAAGGTCGACCAGACCGGCACCGCAGGAGGTTGGGGCGCATGAGCCTGTTCGTCACCGAGCTGCGCCGGCTCGGCAAGCGCCGGGTGACCCGGCTGATGCTCGTGCTGCTGGTGGTCGGCCTGGCCACAGTCGCGACCGCGTTCAGCTTCTCCAGCGAGAAGCTGTCGCCCGCCGCGGTGGCCGAGGCCGAGGCCAAGGCGAACAACGACTACCAGACCGCGATGACGGAGTGGAAGCGCACCATCGCCGAGTGTGAGGCGGCCCAGGCGCGCGGCGAGAAGACCGAGGAACGGTACGGCCCGAACTGCGGCAAGGACTACCAGCCACAGCCCGACATGTTCGAGGCGAAGTGGTACCTGCCGTACCAGTTCGACTTCCGGGCCGAGTTCCCCCTGTTCATCGCCGTGTTCGCCGCCTCCGTGGCGCTGTTCGGCTTCATCGTCGGCGCCTCCTTCGTGGGCGCCGAGTGGAACACCGGCGGGATGATGAACCTGCTGCTCTGGCGGCCGAAACGGCTCACCGTGCTGGGTACGAAGCTGGCCGCCCTGCTCACCACGGTTTTCGGCCTGACCGTGGTGCTCGGCGCGCTCTGGACGGCGGCGTTCTGGCTGATCGCCAGCCAGCGCGGCAGCACCGCGAAGATGACCGCCGGAGTGTGGCAGTCGATCGGGCTGGACGGGCTGCGCGCGCTGGGCATGACGCTGCTCGTGGCGGCGATCGGGTTCGCGCTGGCCTCGCTGGGCCGGCACACGGCGATGGCCCTCGGTGCGGCGGTGGGGATCTTCGCGGTGAGCGAGATCGCCATCCGGATCGCGGTCGCCGTGCTCGGCGTCCAGTTCGGTGACCGGTACGTGCTCTCCACGTACGCCCAGTCGTGGTTCCTGAAGCAGGCGGAGCTGTTCGACTACGACACCTGCCAGTTCTCCCAGGGCGCCTGCGAGCCGGCCACGTACATGGTCACCTGGCAGCAGTCGGCGGTGGTGTTCGGCGTGGCCCTGGTGGGCGCGCTCGTGGCCGCGTTCTGGACGATGCGGCGGCGGGACATCGCCTGACCTGGTCCGCGCCGCCGGCTCCCCCCGGCGGTGCGGACCCCGCGTCCGATGCGGCCGGGGGCGGCCCTGGTTACGCTGGGGCTCCCCCGGCCGGCGCGCTCCGCGTGCCGGTCACCCGCCGTCGGAGAGGAGCGCCATGTCCGCCGACGCCTCGCAGCGGGCCGCCGTCGACCGGCCCGACCCGTCGGGGCCGACAGCGGGCACGCGCCAGGCGGGTGCCGTCCCGCCGCCACGCACCGCGCCCCCGGTCGAGTCCACGCCGCCGGACCGGTCCGCGCCCGCCGACGACAGCACGTCCCTCGACGACGTCGCCCCGTCCGGTGGTACGGCGTCCGCCCCGGCGCCGTCCGGCGCGCCGGGCGACGGCCTCACCGAGCGGGAGCGGCGGATCCTCGCGTTCGAGGCGCAGTGGTGGAAGCACGCCGGCGCCAAGGAGCAGGCCATCCGGGACACGTTCGGGCTCTCCGCCACCCGCTACTACCAGCTGCTCAACGCCCTGCTCGACCAGCCGGCCGCACTCGCCGCCGAGCCGGTGCTGATCGGCCGGCTGCGCCGGCTGCGCTCGTCGCGTGCCCGTAACCGGCGCCGCTGACCGGCGTCACCTCTCGTACGTGCGCAGCCCGTTGCCGATGGCGAAGAACGTCGGCGCCCACTCGCCGATGAAGATGCCCCAGCGGTCCGCCCGCGCCACCCCGGCGCGCTCCATGTGCTTGGAGAGGAACCAGCTGGTGACCGAGAGGCCGATGCTGACGAACCCGGCGAGGTAGGCGTGCTCCGCCCGGATGCCGCCTTCGTGCAACCGCTCCAACATCTCGAACCCCCTGTCACCGGGACCGACCCGGTCGCGTCCGACGCTACCGAAGGTCCAGCGAAGATGACGCACGGTTACCTCGATCGGGTCGGCCGCGGATGACCGGGCGCGGGCCGGGTAGGCGGCCGGCGACGACGAACGGAGGCCGACGATGGGGGCACCAGACCGCCGGTACGCGATCGGCAGCAGGCCGGCCCGCCCGGTCGCGGAGGCGCCGGTGATGCGGGTGCGTTCCGCCTCCGACCCGGCGCCCGGGCGGTCGGAGAACGAGGACGTGGTCTTCCGGTTCGGCCCGCTCGTCGGCGTCCTCGACGGCGCGACGGTGCCCGAGGGCTTCGACACCGGCTGCACGCACGGTCCCGCCTGGTACGTCCGGCACCTGGCCGCCCGGATCGGCCTGGCGATCGCGGCCCGCCCCGCGGCCACGCTGATGAGCAGCCTCGCGGCGGCGATCCTCGCGGTACGGGCCGACCACGGCGGGACGTGCGACCTCGACCATCCCGGCACCCCGTCGTCCACGGTCTGCCTGCTGCGGCACAGCGGTGACCGGGTCGACTACCTGGTGCTCTGCGACAGCCCGCTGGTGCTCGACACCGACCGCGGGATCGAGGTGGTGACCGACGACCGGCTGGCGGACGCGGTGGCGGACCTGCGCCGCAGCGCCGCCGCGCTGCCGGACGGCGAGACCGACCCGGTGACCCGGTTCCGGCGCGCGACGACTGTGCAGCGGACCCGGATGAACCGCACCCACGGCTACTGGGCGGCGGCGAGCGACCCGGACGCGGCGTACCACGCGCTGACCGGGACGCTTCCGCTGCGCGGTCCGGGGGCGCTGCGCCGGGCCGCGCTGCTCAGCGACGGCGCCTCCTGCGCGGTCGACCAGTTCGGCCTGTTCGACTGGGCCGGGCTGCTGGAGGTGCTGGCGGTGGAGGGCCCGGAAGGGCTGATCGGCCGGGTCCGCGCGGCCGAGCGGGACCACCCGGACCGGCTGCGGCGGCACAAGCGCACCGACGACGCCTCGGCCGTGCTCTGCGAGTTCGACCCCTCGGCGTGACCACGCTCACGCCGGAACGACCGGTCGGATGACAACGCAGCGTGAGGCGGGAACACCCCGGGGGTACGACCGGACGAGGCGGTCGGCCATAGCGGCAATCCCTCCCCAAAGGGGTGGACGACCCGGACCACGCGCGGCAGACTGCGCGACGTGACGGGTGCTGTACGGCTGGAGCCGGTGGACGAACGGAACCTGGAACCGTTGCTCTCCGTAGCGGCGGCCGAGGCGGAGCCGGAGGACGTGATGCCTCCGGTGGACGCCCCCGCGGGCTGGTCGCTGGCCCGCCGCGACGCGTTCCGCGAGTTCCACCGTGCCAGCCTCGGCGGGCTGAACGGCCCGACCCGCACGGCCATGTACGCGATCGTCTCCGGCGGTGAGGTGGTCGGCATGGTGCGGATGACCCGCCGGGACGAGCCGGGGACGGTGGAGACCGGCATGTGGCTGGGCCGGTCGGCACGGGGCCGGGGCCTGGGCGCCGCCGCGCTGCGGCAGTTGCTGAACGCCGCCGCGGCGGCCGGGATGCACACAGTGGTCGCGAAAACCACTCTGGACAATGCGGGTGCGATCTCGGTGCTGCGTAAATGCGGTGCGGAATTGCGTGAGGAAGACGGAAGCCTGCACGCCCGGATGAGCCTGGATTCGGCACTTCCGATCCGCTGAGGCTCCTCGCTCACCGTTTACGTTTCTCCTGCTCAGTACCGCCTTAATGGGTGGTTTCGCGCTCCTGCGGAAATGTTTTGCCGATGGAGTGGCGGGTACTGCCCGCCTCTCCGGGACGCGATGTCCGCCTCCCGGAGAGCGCGAAGGAGAGCGGATGAAAAGCGGATCACGGGTGGCGTTGGCAGTCGGTTTCGGCTATCTGCTGGGTCGCCGGAAGAAGATGCGTACCGCGCTGACGCTCGCCGCGGCGGTCGCCGCCGGGCGGGCCAGCCGGCGCCCAGGCGGTCTGAAGCAGCTCGGCGCGGACCTGATGTCCGCGAACCCGCAGCTGCGCAACCTTGGTGGGCTGGGCCCGCCGCTGGTGGCGGCCGGGCGGGCGGCCGCGACCGCAGCCGCCGGCAACGGCATCGACGCCATCGGCGGACGACTGCGCGGCGGTGCCGACGCGTTGCGCCGCAAGAGTGGCGCGGGCCGGCCGGATGCCGAGCGCTCCGCGCCGGACGGGTCGCGCTCCGCGCCGAAGGGCGAGCGCTCCGCGCCGAAGGGCGAGCGCTCCGCGCCCGACGAGGAGCAGGAGCTGGACGACCAGCCCGGCGCGCCGGTGCCGGCCCGAGCCGATCGGGGGCGGTGAGCCGTGGCGACGAGCAGCCTGGCCGACCGGGCCCGCGACCAGATCGGTGGCGAACTGCGCAATCTCGCCTCCGCGATCGGGGAGCGGGCCGTGGAGGCGGTCACCGAGCGGGTCACCGGCGCCACCGGTCGGCTCAGTGAGTACGCCAAGCAGGGCGGCGGGCCGGGCCTGGTCGCTGCGGCCACCGGCGCGCAGAAGCTCGCGGACGGCGACTCCCCGCTGAAGGCGATGTTCCATGCCGGCCTGGCCGGCGGTAAGGAGAAGGTGATGTCGGTGTTCGGCGGCGGCAAGGGTGGCAAGGGCGGCAAGGGCGGGGGCAAGAAGCTCAAGGTCACCAACATCGTCGAGACCATCGAGGTCGGCGTGCCGGTCCGGGTCGCCTACAACCAGTGGACGACGTTCGGCGACTTCCCGAGCTTCATGAAGAAGGTCGAGCAGGCCGACTGCGACGCCGACGAGAAGATGACCTGGAAGGCGCAGGTCCTCTGGTCGCACCGCACCTGGGAGTCGACGATCGTCCGGCAGATCCCGGACCGGCTGATCCACTGGCGGTCCAAGGGCGAGAAGGGCTCCGTCGACGGCACGGTCAGCTTCCACGAGGTCGGCCCGGAACTGACGAAGATCCTGGTGGTGCTGGAGTACCACCCGCAGGGCTTCTTCGAGCACACCGGCAACCTGTGGCGGGCCCAGGGCCGCCGCGTGCGGTTGGAGCTGAAGCACTTCGTCCGGCACGTGATGACCGAGACCGTGCTCGACCCGGACTCCGTCGAGGGCTGGCGCGGCGAGATCGAGGACTCCCAGGTCGTCAAGGACCACGAGACCGCGCTCCGGGAGGAGCGGGGCGACGCCGGGCCGGAGGACGACGAGTACGCCGCCTACGACGAGGGCGAGGACTTCGACGACGACGAGTACGCCGACGAGCCGGTCCTGACCGCGCCGGAGCGCTCCCGCCGTCCGGCACGCGGGCAGCGCGAACCCGAGCGGCGCCGCCGCGTCCCGGAGCGTCCCCGCCGCCCGGCCGCCCGCCGCCGCGGCGAGAGCTGACCGGCGGCGGGCCGGTTCGTCAGGACCGGCCGGTGGCGTACGACTCCAGGTGCGCGAGCTGCACCGGGTCCAGGGAGGGACGGACGCGGGTCCGGGCCGCCTCGACGTGCGCGGCGGTCACGGTGCTCGCCTCCAGCGACTCCCGCATGGCGGCCAGCGCCGCCTCCCGGATCAGCGCGGCGCAGTCGGCGGCGGAGAAGCCGTCCAGCTCGGCGCCGAGCGCGTCGAGGTCCACGTCCGGCGCGAGCGGGACGTCCCGGGCGGACGCGCGGAGGATCTCCGCGCGGGCCGGACCGTCCGGCGGCGGCACGTAGACCAGCCGTTCCAGCCGGCCCGGACGCAGCAGCGCCGGGTCGACCAGCTCGGGACGGTTGGTCGCGCCGACCACCACCACGTTGCGCAGCGCCTCCACGCCGTCCAGCTCGGTCAGCAGCGCCGCCACCACCCGGTCGGTGGTACCGCCGTCGGTGGCCTGCCCGCGTACCGGGGCCAGCGCGTCCACCTCGTCGAGGAAGACGAGCGTGGGCGCGGCCTGGCGGGCGCGGCGGAACAGCTCCCGGACCGCCCGCTCGCTCTCACCCACCCACTTCGAGAGCAGCTCCGCGCCCTTCACCGACAGCACGTTCGCCCGCCCGGTACCGGCCAGCGCGGTCACCAGATAGGTCTTGCCGCAGCCGGGCGGACCGTAGAGCAGCACGCCGCGCGGCGGTGTCACGCCCAGCCGGGCGAACGTGTCCGGATAGGTGAGCGGCCAGAGCACCGACTCGGTGAGCGTCTGCTTGACCTCGTGCAGCCCGCCCACGTCGTCCAGCGTCACCGACGCCAGCTCCAGCGTGGACGCGGACATCGTGGTCGGCCGGGCCACCTCCAGCGCGGCGGCGAAGTCGGCCATCGCCACCGTCGGCGTCTCCACCGTCTTCTGCCGCAGCGCCGCGCGCACGCCGGCCTCGCGTACCAGCGCCGCCAGGTCCGCCGCGACGAACCCGGGGGTACGGGCGGCCACCTCGTCCAGCCGGACGTCACCTGCGAGCGGCACCTCGCGGGTCAGCACCGTCAACTGCTCCCGGCGCAGCGCCGCGTCGGGCAGCGGCACGGTGATCCGCAGCGCGAGCAGGTCCGGGCCGCGCAGCGCCGGGTCGACCGCCTCGGGGCGCCCGCTGGTGCACACCACAGCGCCGCCTGCTCGCAGCGTCTCGGCGACCACCTGCCGGAACACGGTGGCCAGCGGGCCCGGCTCGTCGGCCGGGGCGATCGACTCCACGTCGGTGACCAGCAGCACGGCGGGACCACCGGCGCGTACCGCCGAGGCCGCCTCGCGCAGCCGGCGGGCCGCCGCGTCGTTGCTGAGCGCGGCCAGTTCCGGTGCCCACAGCGGCCGGACGCCCGCGCCGACCCGGGCGGCCACGGCACGCACCAGCGCGGACTTGCCCGAGCCGGCCGGACCCTCCACCAGCACGCCGAGCGAGACGGTGGTGCCGAGCCGGCCCAGCACCTCGCGGTGGTGGAAGCCCAGGTCCAGCAGTTCGGTCAGCTCCTCGGCCTGGGCGCGCAGGCCGGGCAGCTCGTCCACGTCGGGCGCGTCCTCCGGGCCGAGCAGGTCCGCTTCGGGTTCCGTCCCGGCCGGGGCGGCGGGGGCGGAGATTCGCACGGTGGAGGCCGAGGACGCCGGGCCGGAGCCGCGGGTGGCGGCGCCGTGTTCCCAGCCCACGACCGTGTCCATGGTGACGAGCGCGCCGACCGCCGGTTCGGCCGACACGACGGTGAGCAGCGTGCTCGTCCAGGCGTACCCGACGGAACTGGCCAGACTGCGCCGCGCGGCCTCGATCAGGCCGCGCACGGCGGCGTCCGGCAGCACGTCCTGCGGCAGCAGCGAGACGTCGTCCCCGGCGGTGACCACCTTGCCCAGCAGCGCGAGCCGCAGCATCTCCGGCGGGACCGCGGCGACCACCGCTGCCGGGCCGGACAGGGTGAGCCGGCGTGCCGGGGTCGCGGGCAGCGGGCTCACCGTGACCTGGCCGCCGGCCCGCAGGCCGAGGTTGCCCAGCAGCAGGTCGTCGGCGTGCAGCAGGGCGCCGCTGGTGCTCGGCTCGGCGGCGGCCGCGATGCCGGCGGTGACCCGGCGGCCGGTCAGGCGTACCGGGTCGCCGGGGCGCAGCGCCAACGCGGTGAGCACCTCGGGATGCAGGCGCACCACGCCGCGCCGGGCGTCGAGCGCGGCCGGCCGCAGCGTCGCGGTCAGGGTCAGGTCGGGTTCGGCCACCCGCCGACAGTAGCCGCCCCGATCATCGGGTGCCGGTCAGCGCGTACCCGGGTCGTCCAGCAGCGATGGGTCGCGCCGGATCATCTCGGCCAGCCGGGCCGCCGGGTCGGACTCCAGCGGGTCGTGGCCGGGCGCGGGCACCGTCTTCACCGACATGGGCCATGCCGGCGGCGGCGCGGGCGGCGCCGCCGGGCCCACCGTCACCGCCGTGCCGGACCAGGAGACCCGCAGCGGGTACGCCTGCTCGCCCAGCTCCACGCGCAGCGTCACGGCCAGCCCGGGATGCTCGGCCACCACCCGCCGGACCGCCTCGGCGACCTCCTCGACCGGGTCACGCCGCACCGGCGCCTCGCCACCGCGCAGCCGGTACGCGCCGTGCCCCGCCCGCCCACGACCCGCTGGAGTCCGACCCG